>NZ_AMPR02000052.1:0-11866 GCF_000307735.3 Cupriavidus sp. HPC(L)
CACCGTCCACGCTGCGGATCGCCTCGTGGAATGTCAACTCGCTGAAGATCCGGCTGCCGCAGGTGCTCGACTGGCTGATCGCGCAGGAGAACGCCGATACGCCGATCGACGCGCTGTGCCTGCAGGAACTGAAGCTGCCCGAGGACAAGTACCCGCTGGCGGAACTGGAGAGTGCCGGATTCCACAGCATCTTCGTCGGCCAGAAGACCTATAACGGCGTGGCGATCCTGGCGCGCAACACGACGATGCCGCCCGCCGCCGACGTGGTGCGCAATATCCCGGGCTTCGAGGACGAGCAGCAGCGCGTGGTCGCCGGCACCTATGGCGACGTGCGCCTGGTCTGCGCGTACTTCCCCAACGGGCAGGCGCCCGACAGCGACAAGTTCGCCTACAAGCTGCGCTGGCTCGAGGCGCTGACCGCGTGGCTGCGCGAGGAACTGCAGCGCTATCCAAAGCTCGCGCTGCTGGGCGACTTCAATATCGCGCCCGAGGATCGCGACGTGCACGACCCGGCCAAGTGGGAAGGCCAGAACCTGGTCTCGCCGCCGGAGCGCGCCGCCTTCCAGACGCTGCTCGAACTGGGCTTCGCCGATGCCTTCCGGCTGTTCGAGCAGCCGGAAAAGAGCTTCTCGTGGTGGGACTACCGGATGCTGGCATTCCGCCGCAATGCCGGCCTGCGCATCGACCATATCCTGCTGTCGCCGGCGCTGCGCGAGCGCTGCACCGACTGCACGATCGACCGCACGCCGCGCAAATGGGAACAGCCGTCGGACCATACGCCGGTCGTCGCGACGATGCGGCTGGGCTGAGCCTCAGCGCTTCCGGCACATCGCCCGCCCCGGGCGAAGTTTTTCGAATGGCGGCGGCATCGCTTATCATGCGGGGCAGAGACACCACCGACGCACCGGCCCACGAGCCGGTGCGCAGCCCCTCCCGCCCGCCATGCAAGCCGTGCAACCGTTCCCTTCCTTCGCCTTTGCTCCCGCCTGCCTGACGATCAGCGCCGGCGCCCATGACCTGCCGCGGGACATCGTTCCCGCGACCACCCGGTGACCGCGCCGGCGGCGAACCGCCCCGCCCGCGGCTGGCAACGGCTGCTGCCGGCCTGGCGCCATCGCGTCAGCGCAGCGACGCTGCGCGCCGACATGCTGGCAGGCCTGCTCGGCGCGGTGCTGGTGCTGCCGCAGGGCGTGGCCTTCGCCACGCTGGCCGGGCTGCCACCGCAATACGGCATCTACGCGGCGGTGGTGCCCTGCATCGTCGCCGCGCTGTTCGGCTCGAGCTGGCACGTGATGTCGGGCCCCACCAACGCCAATTCGCTGGCGTTGTTCGCGATGCTGAGCCCGATCGCCTTCGCCGGCAGTCCCGAGTACATCAATCTGGCGCTCGTCGTCACGATCCTGGTTGGCGTGCTGCAGTTCGCGGTCGGCACGCTGCGGCTCGGCTCGCTGGCCAACTTCATCTCGCCGTCGGTGCTGCTGGGTTTTACCTGCGGCGCGGCGTCGTTGATCGCGCTATACGCGCTGAAGGATCTGTTCGGACTGCAGGTGCCGACCGGTACCAGCGCGTTCGGCGTCGTGCGTCACCTGTTCGAGCAGGCCGCCACGATCAACTGGAGCGCGGCGGCGGTCGGCGCGGTGACGCTGGCCGTCACGCTGGCGGTCAAGCGTGTCTCCCGCCGGCTGCCGTTCATGCTGCTGGGGCTGCTGGCCGGCTTCCTGTGCGCCTGGCTGCTGAATCGCAGCGGCTGGGGCGGCGCCCACCATGTCGACGTGGTCGGTCCGATTCCCGCCGCGGTGCCGCCCTTCCGCATTCCGGATATTCCGTGGGACCGGCTGTCCGATCTGCTCGGCATCGCGTCGGCGCTGACCATCGTCGCGCTCGGCCAATCGATCTCGATCGCCAAGGCCGTCGCGCTGCGCTCGGGCCAGCACATCGACGCCAATCGCGAATTCATCGGCCAGGGGCTGTCCAATATCGCCGGCGGCTTCTTCTCGGCCTATATCTCCTGCGGCTCGTTGAACCGCTCGATGCCGAATTTCGAGGCCGGGGCGCAGACGCCGCTGGCCAGCGTGTTCTCCGCCCTGCTGCTGGTCGCGCTGGTCGCGGTCAGCGCGCCGCTGCTGGCGCAGATTCCGCTGGCGGCGATCGCCGCGATGCTGCTACTGGTGGCCTGGGGCCTGTTCGATTTCGCCCGCCTGCGCCGCATCGCGCGGCTCTCGCGCACCGAGTTCGCGATCGCGCTCGGCACCTTCGCCGCCACGCTGGTAATCCGGCTGGAAATGGCGGTGCTGCTCGGCACCGTGCTGTCGCTGGTCGCCTATCTGTACCGCACCTCGCGGCCCGCCGTGCGCACGCTGGTGCCCGACGCCGACGATCCCGACCGCCGCTTCACGCCGCTGGACGAACTGCGCCGCCCGCAGCCCGAATGCCCGCAGCTGAAACTGATCCGGATGGAGGGCGCGATCTTCTTCGGCGCGGTGCAGTACGTGACCGACCGGCTGCACGAGGCGCGCGCGCAGATGCCGACGCAGACCCGGCTGCTGGCGATGACCAAGAGCATGAACTTCATCGACCTGGCCGGCGCGGAAATGTGGGAGGCGGAACTGGCCGAGCGCCGCGCGCTGGGCGGCGATCTCTATTTCCATCGCCCGCGCTCGCAGGTGCTGCAGACCTGGGCGCAGACCGGCTTTATCGCCAAGCTCGGCGAGGACCATATCTTTGCCACCAAGCGGCACGCCCTGCACAGCATCGTGCCGACGCTGGACCCGCGCATTTGCGCGACCTGTACGGTGCGGGTGTTCGAGGAATGTCCGCATGATCCCGCGGGTGGCGCGGTGGAAGCGGTGGATGCGATGGAAGCCGTGGAAGCGGTGAAGCGGAAATGAAAAACGCCGGCATGAAACCGGCGCCAGACTGGGTCCAGCCGCAGCGCGCCCTGTTGCCCGGACCGTAGCGGCCCGGTGCGGGCGCCCCTGCTCAGACGGGCGCCACGTGCGCGCGCTTGACCACGATGGGCTGCGGCACGCCCTGTTCGATCAACACGACTGCGGCGCGTTCGATGGTATCGCGACCGGCGCGGAATGCTTCTTCGAGGGACAGCACCTGATCGGCGCTGAAGCCTTCCCACAATGCCTCGCGCGTGACCACGCAGGTCACCTTCTGGCCGTCGACAATGGCGTGAAACAGCAAGCCTTCGTTATTGATGTCATAACGATCTTGCTCCTGGAATTTGATCTCCATCGGTACAGCCCTCCATTGCAAGTGAGTGGGCATCCTAACATGGGTCCCGCCGACGTCGCAGAAAAGTCCTTTGCGGCAATCGGTCATCTGCGAGACTGCCGCCGCCATGCCGAGTTCCGTCGGCGCGCGCAAATTTCGTCACGGGGAACGAAGGGAGTTTCCGTGCCAGCATTTGACAACTTTTCAAATGATGCTAGAATCTCGGACTTCGTTGGGGCGTTAGCTCAGTTGGTAGAGCAGCGGACTCTTAATCCGTAGGTCGAGTGTTCGAGTCACTCACGCCCCACCAGCGAATATTGTAGAAAAGGCCGGGCTGCTTCGCAGCGCCGGCCTTTTTGTTTTGGGGCGCGAATCGCGGGAGCCATGTCGTCGCCGCGGCCAGCGCCGGCGTTCAGCGCCGCGCCGCCGCCAATTCCCGCGCCATGCGCCGATGCTCGGTCAGCACCGTCGGCAGATCGGCGCTCAGCAGCACACCGTCGCGCACCACCACCCTGCCGTTGATCACGCTGGTCGATACGGTTCCCGGCGTGCAGAACACCAGCGCGGCAACCGGTTCGTGCCCGGCGCCGGCATAGCCGACCGCCGACATGTCGAAGGCGACGAAGTCGGCCGACATGCCCGGCGCCAGCGCGCCGATATCGTCGCGGTTCAGCACCCTGGCGCCGCCCAGCGTGGCGATCTCCAGCGCCTCGCGCGCGCCCATCGCCGCCGGTCCATAGCCCACCCGTTGCAGCAGCATGGCCTGCCGCGCCTCGCCCAGCATGTGCGCGCCGTCGTTCGATGCGCTGCCGTCGACGCCGAGCCCGACCGGCACGCCGGCGTCGCGCATCGCGCGCACCGGCGCAATGCCCGAAGCCAGCCGCATGTTCGAGCAGGGACAGTGCGCAATGCCGGTACCGGTGCGCGCGAACAGCGCGATGCCGTCCGCGTCGAGCTTGACGCAGTGCGCGTGCCAGACATCGTGTCCGACCCAGCCCAGGTCCTCGGCGTACTGCGCCGGCGTCATGCCGAAGCGCTCCAGCGAATAGGCGACGTCGTTGTCGTTCTCGGCCAGATGGGTATGCAGCGACACGCCATAGTGACGCGCCATCGCCGCCGACTCGCGCATCAGTTCGCGCGATACCGAGAACGGCGAGCACGGGGCCAGCACCACGCGCAGCATCGCGTGGCGCGACGCATCGTGGTACTGCTCGATCAGCCGCTGGCTGTCGCGCAGGATCGCCTCCTCCTGCTCGACCACCGCATCCGGAGGCAGCCCGCCCTTGCTGCGTCCCACGCTCATCGAACCGCGCGCCGCATGGAAGCGCATGCCCATCTGTGCCGCCGCCTCGATCGCGTCGTCCAGCAGCGAACCATTCGGATACAGATAGAGATGGTCGCTGGTGGTCGTGCAGCCCGACAGCATCAGCTCGGCCATCGCGGTGCGGGTCGACGCGGCAATCATCGGCGGCGTCAGGTTGGCCCACAGCATATACAGCTCGCCGAGCCAGCCGAACAGTTCGGCATCCTGCGCGGCGGGCACCGCGCGCGTCAGGCTCTGGTACATGTGGTGGTGCGTGTTGACCAGGCCGGGCAGCACCACATGGCCGCGCATGTCGAGTACCTGTGCGCTGCCATCGTCGATGCGTGCGCGCCAGACGGCCGGCAGATCGGCGGTCGCGCCGACCCACTGGATTGCCGGCCCGTCGGCGACCAGCGCGCCGTCGGCAATCTCGCGGCGGTTCGCGTCCATCGTCACCAGAACGTCGGCATGGGTCAGGATCAGCGTCATAGCGGGGGTCTCCTTGGCGGGTCGGACAGCGGGCGCCAGTCTACGGCGAGCGGCCGGGGCGCGATAGCGCCGATTTGCGCCTACGGTGTGCACATTGCGTGCACACCGGTGCGATCCCGCCAATGCGAAGGGAGGCTAATGCGAAGGGAGGCTATCGGCGACCGAGGGCCTCGCTAGCGCCGGGCGTCGCCCGACAACGCCTTCAGCGCGCCCCCGATCCGCTCGGCCATCAATGCCGCCGCCGAATCGAGCGTGCCCCGTGCCCGCGCGAACAGCGTGAGCCGTTGCAGCGGCAAGGCCGGATCGCGCAGCGGCACGAACAGCAGCGTGCCGGCCTCCAGTTCGTCGATCGCGTCGAGCGGATTGAGCAGCGCGATGCCGCTACCCAGCATCACGAGCCGGCGCATCAGTACGGTGGAACCGGCCTCGACCGCCGGCGGCACCGGAATCGCCGCACGGACGAAGGCGTCGTCGAGCAGGCCGCGGATCGACATCGACGCGACCGGCAGGATCAGCGGATAGCCGACGCACTCGGCGAGCAGCGCCGACGACTGCTCGGCCAGCGGGTGCCCGGGCGCGACCACCGCGCCGATCGGCCATTCGCCCGCGGCGAGCGTCGCGAACGCCGGGGTCGGCGCCAGGTCGTAGCCCAGCCCCAGGTCGGCGTCGCCCTCGGCCAGCGCGGCAACGATCTCGGCCACCGGCAGGTCGAGCACGCGCACCACGATGCCGGGATGGCGGCGGCGGAAATCGTGAATCAGCGTAGGCAGCAGCGAGCCGGCCAGCCCGGCGGTAGTCGCCACCGTGACGATGCCCTGCTGTCCTGCGTTGTACGCCGCGATCCGCTCGCGCAGCGCGTCATGCTCGCGCAACGTCCGCCGCACGTGGGCCAGCACCATCTCGCCCAGCGGCGTCAGCCTCAGCCGGCGCTGGATCCGCTCGAACAGCGGCGCGCCCAGCTCCGCCTCCAGATCGAGAATCTGCCGGTTGATCGCGGTCGGCGCGACGTGCAGCGCTTCGGCCGCCTTGCGGATGGAACCGCGGCGGACCACTTCATCGAGATAGCGCAACACGCGGGCATGCATCGGACCAGGTCTCCGGAGAACGGCGGCGCGGCGGCGGGCCGCGCGGACAGCGGGGCATTGTAGCCGCGTGCGCGTTGCCGGCCCCGCCAGGCGCCGCCGGCATCGCTTCGGTGCTTGCAAACCCGCAAGGTCCACGCTAGAATAGCGGACTTCGTTGGGGCGTTAGCTCAGTTGGTAGAGCAGCGGACTCTTAATCCGTAGGTCGAGTGTTCGAGTCACTCACGCCCCACCAGCGAAATTCCTCGAAAGGCCGGACTGCATCGCAGCCCGGCCTTTTTGTTTGCCTCCTTCCTTTCGTCGGCCATCCGGGTACGCGCCCTGTTACGGGTTGTTACGGATATCCCCGCCACGCCTTTCCGGGTTGAATGCCGGTCCGGGCATATTACGAAACCAAGTTCCGCAATACGGAACCATGCCCGAACCCGACCGGCGCCCCGCCTTTGCGCGGCGCGCCGGCCAACGCAACAGATGGAGGCATTCTTGAAATCCGCATTGACCGCCAGCGTGGCAGCCTGCCTGGCCGCATTCGGCCTGACCCATGGCGCCGCGCATGCCCAGGGCAACTATCCCAACAAGCCGGTGCGGCTGATCGTTCCGTTCGCCGCCGGCGGCACGACCGATATCGTCGCCCGCGCCGTGTCCGATGCACTGGGCCGCGCGCTGGGCCAGGTCGTGGTGGTGGAGAACCGTGGCGGCGGCGGCGGCGCGATCGGCGCCGACGCGCTGGCCAAGTCCGCGCCCGACGGCTATACGATCGGCATCGCCACGGTCAGCACGATGGCGACCAACCCCGCCACCAACCCGAAGAACCCGTACGATCCGCTGAAGGACTTCGCGCCGATCACCAATCTGGTCAACGTGCCGAACGTGCTGACGGTCAATCCGAAGGTCCCGGCCAAGAACCTGAAGGAGTTCATCGCGCTGCTGCGCGCCGAGCCCGGCAAGTACAGCTACGCGTCGGCCGGCAAGGGCAGCATCTCCCATCTGGACGGCGAGCTGTTCAAGCTGACCACCAAGACCGACATGGTTCACGTGCCGTACCGCGGCTCGGGCCCGGCGCTGAACGACACGCTGGCCGGCCAGGTCAGCGGCCAGTTCGACAACCTGCCGTCGTCGATGCCGCATATCCAGGCCGGCAAGCTGCGCGCGCTGGCGGTGGCGGCGCCCAAGCGCGTCGAGGGCCTGCCCGATGTGCCGACCTTCGCCGAAGAAGGCATGAAGGACAACAACAATATGGCCTGGTACGGGCTGGTCGCGCCGGCCGGCACGCCGCCCGCGATCGTCGCGCGCCTGCACGAAGCCGCGGTCAAGGCCCTGCAGGACCCGGCCGCCAAGCGCCGGCTGACCGAGAGCGGCGCCTACCCGGACGGCAACACGCCGCAGCAGTTCGCCGCGCAGATCAAGCGCGAACTGGAACTGCGCAAGAAGATTGCGCAGGAGCAGAAGATCACGCTCGAGTAATTCCGGGACTTTCCAGCACCCGGGCATACCCGGACGTAGCTGGACGTATCGGCGGACCGCCCCAGTCGGCGGCGGTCCGCCCGCGCGATTCGATCTTCCCGCGCCCTCCTTCCTTCCCCCGCTCTCCGCTTCCCCGCCACCGCCGTGTTTTTGCTCTACATTAAGAGCAGGCACCGGCACTCGCTTCGCCCTGCGACTGGGCGCGGCGCATTGCACCGAAACGACGGGCGGCGGCTTCCCCCGAGGAGAGATCATGCAAGCGGACAGCGAAGAACGCGTCGAACAACGACTGGCCGATCTGGTGGAGTTCGCGCGGGCCCGCCTGCCCGAGACGACCTTCGCGATCGCCGAGCCGATGCTGCGGCACTACTACGACGTGTCCGATGCCGAGGACCTGGCCGAGCGCGATATCGCCGATCTGTACGGCGCCGCGATGGCGCACTGGCAGACCGCGCAGCGCTTCGTGCCGGGCAGCGCCCAGATCCGCGTCTACAACCCCAATCTCGAACAGCACGGCTGGCATTCGGACCACACCGTGATCGAGATGGTCAACGACGACATGCCGTTCCTGGTCGACTCGGTGACGATGGAGATCAACCGGCATGGGCTGACGCTGCATTCGGCCTTCCATCCGGTGTTCCGCGTGTGGCGCGGACCGGACGGCGGCATCGCGCGCATCGCGCTGGGCGGCGACAAGGCGCCCGACCCCGAATCGCGGCTCGAATCGTTCATCCACTTCGAGGTCGATCGCTGCAGCGAACCGGCGCAACTGGAAGGCCTGCGGGCCGGCATCACCCGCATCCTCGGCGATGTGCGCGCCGCGGTCGAGGACTGGCCCAAGATGCTGGACATCGCGCGCGCCAGCATCGCCGACCTGCAGCGGCTGCCCGGCGGCAACGAGGGCGACACGGCCGAAGCCTGCGCGCTGCTGCAGTGGATGGTCGACGACCACTTCTGCTTCCTCGGCCATCGCGACTACCAGCTGGTCGAGCAGGACGGACGATTCTTCCTGCGCGGCGTGGCGGGCTCCGGCGCCGGCATCCTGCGCGAGAGCCGGCGCGCGCCTACCGCCGAAGAGCTGACGCCGCTGCCTCCTGCCGCGACCGCAATCATCCAGGGCGAATCGCCGATCTTTTTGACCAAGGCCAATTCGCGCTCGACCGTGCACCGGCCAGGCTATCTCGACTACATCGGCATCAAGCTGGTCGACGCAGACGGCAAGCTGTTCGGCGAGCGGCGCTTTCTCGGGCTCTACACCTCGACGACCTATATGGTGTCGACCAGCGAGATTCCGCTGGTGCGCCGCAAGTGCGCCCATATCCTGGCGCGCGCCGGCTTCCTGCAGCGCGGCCATCTGTACAAGTCGCTGGTCACGATCCTCGAGCAGTACCCGCGCGACGAACTGTTCCAGGCCAGCGAGGACGAGCTGTTCGACATCGCGCTGGGCATCCTGCGGCTGCAGGAACATCAGCGCATCCGGCTGTTCGTGCGGCGCGACCGTTTCGACCGCTTCGTCTCCTGCCTGGTGTTCGTGCCGCGCGACAAGTACAACACCGACCTGCGCCAGCGCATCCAGAAGCTGCTGATGCAGGCGTTCGGCGGCACCAGCTGCGAGTTCACGCCGCAGCTGTCCGAATCGCCGCTGGCCCGGATCCACCTGACCGTGCGGGGCGAGCCAGGCACCATGCCCGAGGTCGATACGCGCGCGCTGGAGGAACGGATCGTCGCGGCGACGCGCCGCTGGCAGGACGACCTTTCGGTGGCGCTGCTCGACAAGGCCGGCGAGGAACAGGGCAACCGGCTGCTGCGCCGTTACGGCGACTCCTTTCCGGCCGGCTATCGCGAGGACTATCCCGCGCGCACCGCCGTCCGCGATATCGAACTGATGGAGCAGGCGCGCCGGCGCAGCGGCCTGTCGATGAACCTGTACCGGCCGATCGAGGCGCCGCCGGGCGCGTTCCGCTTCAAGGTCTACCGTGCGGGCGAGCCGATCGCGCTGTCGCACAGCCTGCCGATGCTCGAGCATCTGGGCGTGCGCGTGCACGAGGAACGTCCCTACCGGATCGAGCCCGACGAGGGCGCGCCGCTGTGGGTCCATGACTTCGGCCTCGAACTGGTCGGCGGCGCCGAGCTCGACATGGCGCGCGCCAAGGACCTGTTCGAGGACGCCTTCGCCCGCGCCTGGGATGGCGCGATCGAGAACGACGACCTGAACCGGCTGGTGCTGCTGGCCGAGATGCCGGCGCGGGACGTGACGATCCTGCGCGCCTACGCCAAGTATCTGCGGCAGGTCGGCTCGACCTTCAGCGACGCCTATATCGAGCGCGCGCTGACCGGCAATCCGCGCATCGCGGCGCTGCTGGTGGCGCTGTTCGCCGCGCGCTTCGATCCGGCGATCGACCCGGGCTCGGCCCCGGCGCGCGAGGCGCGCTGCGCGCAGCTGCTCGAGGCGATCGGCGCCGCGCTGGACCAGGTGCCCAATCTCGACGAGGACCGCATCCTGCGCCAGTTCCTCGGCGTGATCGAGGCCACCACGCGCACCAACTGCTTCCGCCAGAGCGCGGACGGCACGCCGCGCCCCTGCCTGTCGTTCAAGCTCGATCCGGCCCGCATCGCCGGCCTGCCCGAGCCGCGGCCAATGTTCGAGATCTGGGTCTACTCGCCGCGCGTCGAGGGCGTGCATCTGCGCGGCGGCCGCGTCGCGCGCGGCGGCTTGCGCTGGTCCGATCGCCGGGAGGACTTCCGCACCGAGGTACTGGGACTGATGAAGGCGCAGATGGTCAAGAACACCGTGATCGTGCCGGTCGGCTCCAAGGGCGGCTTCGTCGTCAAGCGGCCGCCCTCGCCCACCGACCGCGATGCGTGGATGGCCGAAGGGGTGGCCTGCTATCAGACCTTCCTGCGCGGGCTGCTCGACGTCACCGACAACCTCGCCGGCGGTGCCGTGGTGCCGCCGCCGCAGGTGGTGCGCCACGATGACGACGATCCCTATCTGGTGGTCGCTGCCGACAAGGGCACCGCCAGCTTCTCCGACTATGCGAACGCGATCTCCGGCGAATACGGCTTCTGGCTCGGCGACGCCTTCGCCTCGGGCGGTTCGGTCGGCTACGACCACAAGAAAATGGCGATCACCGCGCGCGGCGCCTGGGAATCGGTCAAGCGGCATTTCCGCGAGCTCGGCACCGACATCCAGTCGACCGACTTCACCGTCGTCGGCATCGGCGACATGTCCGGCGACGTATTCGGCAACGGCATGTTGCTGTCGCCCCATATCCGGCTGCTGGCCGCGTTCGATCACCGCCATATCTTCCTGGACCCGGACCCGGATCCGGCCGCCAGCCTCGAAGAACGGCGCCGGCTGTTCGCGCTGCCGCGCTCGAGCTGGGCCGACTACGATGTGGCCAGGATCTCGGCCGGCGGCGGCGTCCATCCGCGCAGCGCCAAGACCATTGCGCTGACGCCGCAGGTGCGCGCGGCGCTCGGCATCGAAGCCACGGCGCTGACGCCCGCCGAGCTGATCCAGGCGATCCTGACCGCGCCGGTCGACCTGCTGTACAACGGCGGCATCGGTACCTACGTCAAGGCCACCGACGAGACCCACCAGCAGGTCGGCGACCGCGCCAACGACGCGGTGCGCGTCAATGGCGCGGCGCTGCGCTGCAAGGTGGTCGGCGAAGGCGGCAACCTCGGCTTCACGCAGCTCGGCCGCATCGAATACGCGCGCGCCGGCGGCCGCATCCATACCGACGCGATCGACAACTCGGCCGGCGTCGATTGCTCCGACCACGAGGTCAACATCAAGATCCTGCTCGGGCTGGTGGTCGCCGACGGCGAGATGACCGACAAGCAGCGCAACAAGCTCCTGGCCGAGATGACCGACGAAGTGGCCGCGCTGGTGCTGCAGGACAACTACTACCAGACCCAGGCGCTGTCGATCGCCAACCGGCGCGCGGCCGAGTTGCTCGATGTCGAGGCGCGGCTGATGCGCGCGCTCGAACGCGCGGGACGGCTCAATCGCGCGCTCGAATTCCTGCCGCCCGACGACGAGATCGTCGAACGCAAGGCCGCCGGGCTGGGACTGACCTCGCCCGAGCGCGCGGTGCTGCTCGCATACAGCAAGATGTGGCTGTACGACGCGCTGCTCGCCTCCGACGTGCCGGAGGACGCGACGGTGGCCGGCCTGCTGGCCGACTACTTTCCGCAGCCGCTGCGCGCGCGTTACGCCGACACGATGCAGCGGCACCCGCTGCGGCGCGAGATCCTTGCCACCTATCTGACCAACACGCTGGTCAATCGCGTCGGCCCG
>NZ_AMPR02000051.1:0-11869 GCF_000307735.3 Cupriavidus sp. HPC(L)
GCCGGTGCCGGCTGGCGGGCGCCGCCGTCCTCACGCATGTCGCGCAGCACGCCGGGCTGGCGGGCGCGCTGCTGCTCGACCAGATCCTTCAGCGAGACCGAGTCCAGATACTCGACCATCTTCTGATTCAGCGTCGCCCACAGCTCGTGGGTCATGCAGCGGCCGGTATTCTCGTCGCCATTGCAGTTGCCCTTGCCGCCGCACTGGGTCGCGTCGAGCGGCTCGTCCACCGCGATGATGATGTCGGCCACCGTCACGTCCTCGGACTTGCGCGCCAGGCTGTATCCGCCGCCCGGGCCACGCACGCTCTCGACGATCTGGTGCCGGCGCAGCTTGGCGAACAGCTGTTCCAGGTAGGACAGCGAGATCTTCTGGCGTTGGCTGATGCCGGCCAGCGTCACCGGCCCCTGGTCCTGGCGCATGGCCAGGTCGATCATGGCGGTCACCGCGAAGCGGCCTTTGGTCGTCAATCTCATGATTGCGGGGGTAATACCTGATGAATTTCGTCAAGTATAAATTTCCCGACTAAATCGGTCAACTACCCATGTCACTTGTCCGGCAGATACCGCGGTGACGGTGGGGTCTTCCCGGCATCTGGAGACCGGGCTGACTAGGCCGCGCGGGTTCCGGGCCCTGCCGGCGCCTGGCGCGGCGGCACGATCAGCGACAGCGGATGGCGCAGGATGTGCGCCCGTACCGCGGCGCTCAGCGCCCGCCGGTCGACGCGGCGCAGATTGCGCGAGCGCAGCGCCATGTGGAAGGCCAGCGCGAAGCTGACGGCGACGTTCAGCAGCCCCATCAGCGCGATGCCGGCCACCGCCAGCCACAGGGCCGGCATCCGCAGCGCCTCGACCCCGAGCACGCCGAGCGCGGTGCCGACCGATCCGGTCGACAGCGTCACGTGGCGTACCTCCATATGCGGGCCGAAGAAGCTCAGGATTTCCGGGCCCAGTCCGAGCAGGAAGCCGAGCGACACGTTGGCCGCGATGCCGGACACGTTCCGTTTCCAGAAATCGGCCACCCGCATCGCGCCCCGCTCGCCCAGCACATAGCGCAGCCGGCGGTGGTAGGCCAGCACGTCGTGCATCCGGTGCAGCGCAAACCAGTTGTCGGCCCAGCCGGCGATCAGGCTCGAGACCCACAGCAGCACGCCGGTGAAGACCGCGTACAGCGGCGTGGGCCCGAGGATCGAGAACGACTCGATGGTGGCGATCGCCTTGTCCGGCGTGATCAGGTTGACCGACAGCAGCTTGCCGGCCAGCCACTGCATTGCCAGCGCCACCGGAAACACCACCGCGAGGTTGCCGACGATGGCCGCCGCGTTCGAGCGGATCATCGCGATGGTGTCGTCGACGAAGGCCTCCCTGCCCTCCGGCCGCCCGACCGCATCGAGCCGGTGCGCCAGCGCCGGGCCCGTCATCGCCGGCTGCTTGGTCGCCAGCGTGAAATGGGCGAAGTGGATCGCCAGGAAGCTGCCGGCATAGTTCAGCGAGGCCAGCAGCCCTTCGATGAACTTGTCCAGGTGCAGGCCGTAGATCAGGAACTTCAGATAGACCGTGGCCACGGTAATCAGGCCGCCGCCGGCCGCCGCGCGCACCAGCTCGCCGTATTCCTTGCGATCGCGCGTGATGTCGTGTTCGCCGCTCTCGGCCGAACGCTCGACCACCTTGCGCGCCAGCTGCGAGAAGGACTCCGCGGCCAGATGCTTGACGCTGCGGCGCGCCTGCGTCGTGCGGATCAGCTCGCCCGCCAGTTGCGCCACCTTGCCGCGGCGCGACGGATCGACCCAGGCGGCCAGCAGCATGTCGATGCGGGCGAGCCGCACCTTCATCCGCTCGATCTGGAACACGACCTCGACCGAGACCCCGTTCTCCTCCAGGTCCGCGTAGACATGACGAGCCGCGTCGTGGCAGCCGTCGAGCAGGGCGCGGCAGTAGTTCAGGCGGTGCCGGAAGGCATCGCTGTCGCGCGGCAGCCCCTCCTCGCACAGCGCGGCGACCGCCGGGCCGAGGCGGAAGAACGGCGTGTCTTCGACCCGGCCCGGCAGACGCGCGCGAATCGCCTGGCTCAGGCCGGTCGCCCGCACCTGGCTGGCCAGCACCTGGATGCTGCTGGCCAGCGTGCGGGCGAAATCGTCACGGTAGCGCGCGTGCAGCGCCTGGCCGGCCGCCGAGGCGGCATGGGTGGCAAGCTCGTTATCGTGATCGGGGGAGGCGCCGCCAACGTCGCCGTCCGCTTGTTCGCCGACGTCGTCCTCGGCTTCGTCTTCAAACCCGCCGCCCTGCTCTGGCGCAAACATCAGCAGCGCGCCGAGGCGATCGAGCAGTACGGCGTCGAGCGCCGCCACCCAGTCGGCGTCGCGCTCGCCGACGAACAGCAGCGCGAACAGGTCCGCCATATCGCCGCGGTTCGGCGGCGGCGACAGGAAGCGCGCCTGCACGCGGTCCATCATCTCGCCCCAGAAGCCGGGGTGCGAGGCGACGCCAGTGTCGCAGAACAGGCCCGTGGGATCGTTGTCGCGCACGATCGATCGAATCGTCCGCGCAAAGCGTGCGGCGAGCTCCGGATTGCGTTCCAGCACCTGCAGCAGGTAGCGCAAGCGGACATGCTCGCGCCAGGTGGTGTCCTGGCCGGCGGCTTCCGTCGCGTCGTCGGCCGGCAGACCGTCGCGCCGCAGCCAATAGCCGAGCTCGATCAGCCAGCCGTTCCGCTCCGCCAGCGCACCGTCGGGATTGGCGGCGGACAGGATGGCGTCCAGTTGCAGGCTGGCATTGCGCGACTCGCGCCATTTGCGAAGCAGGGATCGAAACATCGGGAAAGGAGGGTAAGACTGGCGCGATTCACGCGAATCAGCTCGGACGCGCGCCGGTGGGAAGCAGAACAGACGGGCCGCGGCGCGGCCCCATGGTCATTGCTGCTGGCGCAGCATCGCGACGATGCCGTCGCAGGCGTCCTCGACGTAGTCGAGCACGCGCTCGAAGCCGTCGCCTTCGCCGTAGTAGGGATCGGGCACTTCGTCGGCGTCGTGCCGGGTCGCGAAGTGCATCAGCAGCTTGACCTTGTGGCGATGCTCGGGGGGGCACAGCGCCTGCAGCCGCGCCAGGTTGTCGCGGTCCATCGCCAGCACCAGATCGAAGCGGCCGAAGTCCTCGACCGCCGCCAGCCGCGCCCGCTGCCCGGCCAGGTCATAGCCGCGCGCCAGCGCATGCTGCTGCGCGCGGCGGTCGGGCGCGTGGCCCAGGTGATAGCTGTGGGTGCCGGCCGAATCGACGTCGACGGCATCGGCGAGGCCGGCCTGCGCGAGCTTGGCGCGCAGCACGCCTTCCGCGGTAGGCGAGCGGCATATATTACCCATGCAGCACATCAAAATGGCAAAGCGTTTCATCGTTCGGACCCGTCCAGATCGACGCGCGGCGGCATGGCGCCACGCGCAAACGAAGCGCCGGGCACGCGGCCGCGACGCGCGAAGGGAGGCGATTGTAACCGCTGGCCGTGACGGCCCGCGCGGCCACCGCTACCCGCCGGCGGCTCAGGCCGGCAGCGCCCCGCCCTCGCCCGCGGCACCGAACACCTGTTGCTTGAGCTTGCTCAGCTGATCGCGGACCTGCGCGGCCTGCTCGAATTCCAGGTTCTTCGCATGGTCGAGCATCTTCTTCTCGAGCCGCTTGATTTCCTTGGCGACCTGCTTCTCGCTCATGTCCTCGTAGCGCGCGCGCTCCTCGGCGGCCATCAGCTCGGCCTTGACCTCGTTCGGATCGTAGACGCCGTCGATGATGTCCTTGATCCGCTTGACCACGCCGCGCGGCGTGATGCCGTTGGCCGTATTGAATGCGATCTGCTTGGCGCGGCGGCGCTCGGTCTCGTCGATGGCCTTGCGCATCGAATCGGTGATGCGGTCGGCGTACAGGATGGCCGTGCCGTTGACGTTGCGCGCGGCGCGGCCGATCGTCTGGATCAGCGAGCGCTCGGCGCGCAGGAAGCCTTCCTTGTCCGCATCGAGGATCGCCACCAGCGACACCTCCGGAATGTCCAGCCCTTCGCGCAGCAGGTTGATGCCGACCAGCACGTCGAAGGCGCCCAGCCGCAGGTCGCGGATGATCTCGACGCGTTCGACCGTATCGATGTCCGAATGCAGGTAGCGGACCTTGATGCCGTTCTCGGACAGGAATTCGGTCAGCTGCTCGGCCATCCGCTTGGTCAGCGTGGTCACCAGCACGCGCTCGCCCGCCTGGATCCGCAGATGGATCTCCGACAGCAGATCGTCGACCTGCGACACCGCGGGACGCACGGTGATGATCGGGTCGACCAGTCCGGTGGGCCGCACCACCTGCTCGACCACCTGGCCCGCATGGGCGCGCTCGTAGTCGGCGGGCGTGGCGGTGACGAACACCGCCTGCCGCATCTTGCGCTCGAACTCCTCGAACTTCAGCGGCCGGTTGTCCATCGCCGACGGCAGCCGGAAGCCGTATTCGACCAGCGTGGTCTTGCGCGAGCGGTCGCCGTTGTACATCGCGTTGAGCTGGCCGATCAGCACGTGCGATTCGTCCAGGAACATCAGCGCGTCGGGCGGCAGGTAGTCGACCAGCGTCGGCGGCGGATCGCCGGGGCGCGCGCCGGACAGATGGCGCGAATAGTTCTCGATGCCCTTGCAGAAGCCGAGCTCGGCCAGCATCTCGAGGTCGAAGCGCGTGCGCTGCTCCAGCCGCTGCGCCTCGACCAGCTTGTTTTCCTTGTAGAAGAAGTCGAGCCGCTCGCGCAGCTCGGCCTTGATCGCCTCGATCGCGCGCAGCACGGTGTCGCGCGGCGTTACGTAGTGGCTCGACGGATAGACCGTGAAGCGCGGAATCTTCTGCCGCACCTTGCCGGTCAGCGGATCGAAATACTGCAGCGACTCGATCTCGTCGTCGAACAGTTCGACGCGCACCGCCACCTCGGCGTGTTCGGCCGGGAAGATGTCGACGGTGTCGCCGCGCACGCGGAAGGTGCCGCGCTGGAAGTCGGTGTCGTTGCGGGTGTACTGCATCGCGATCAGCCGCGCGATCACGTCGCGCTGGCTGATGCGGTCGCCGGCCCGCAGAGTCAGAATCATCTGATGGTATTCGTTCGGGTTGCCGATACCATAGATCGCAGACACCGTCGCCACGATAATCGTGTCGCGCCGCTCCAGCAGGCTCTTGGTCGCCGACAGCCGCATCTGCTCGATATGCTCGTTGATCGACGAGTCCTTTTCGATGAACAGATCGCGCTGCGGAACGTAGGCTTCCGGCTGGTAATAGTCGTAATAGCTGACGAAATACTCGACCGCATTGCGCGGAAAGAATTCGCGGAATTCCGAGTAAAGCTGGGCGGCCAGCGTCTTGTTCGGGGCAAAGACGATGGCCGGCCGGCCCATTCGGGCGATCACATTGGCCATCGTGAAGGTCTTGCCCGAGCCGGTGACGCCGAGCAGCGTCTGGTAGGACAGGCCGTCCTCGATGCCCTCGACCAGTTGGCGGATGGCTTCCGGCTGATCGCCGGCCGGCGGATAGGGCTGATACAGCTGGAATGGCGAGCCGGGGAAGCTGACGAATTTGTCCTCATCCAGGGCGGGAGCGGCATCCGCGACGGGCACGGCGAGATTCGACATAGACGGGGAGAAAACCTTTGGAATACGGGCGGATACGCTAGAATCTCGGGGTTGCGCGGTCCGTTTCAAGGCGGACCCACCGCACGCCCCCAGCGCAGTCCGAGCATTCTACGCCTTCCCGTTTTGTTACATAGCTGACCACGAGAATCCCAAATGAGTTTGTTTTCTGCCGTCGAGATGGCCCCGCGCGATCCCATCCTGGGCCTGAATGAAGCGTTCAACGCCGACACCCGTGCCAACAAGGTCAATCTGGGCGTGGGCGTGTACTTCACCGACGAAGGGAAGATTCCGCTGCTGCGCGCGGTGCAGGAAGCCGAGAAGGCGCGCCTGACGACGGCCACCCCGCGCGGCTACCTGCCGATCGAGGGCATCGCGGCCTACGACCAGGCGGTGCAGACGCTGCTGTTCGGCAAGAACTCGCCGCTGATCACGGAAGGCCGCGTGGTGACGGCTCAGGCACTCGGCGGTACCGGCGCGCTGAAGATCGGCGCCGACTTCCTGAAGCGCCTGTATCCCGACGCCAAGGTCGCGATCAGCGATCCGAGCTGGGAAAACCACCGCGCGCTGTTCGAAGCCGCCGGCTTCCCGGTGGTCAACTATGCCTATTACGACGCCCCGAGCCACGGCCTGAATTTCGCCGGCATGGTCGAGTCGCTGAAGTCGTATCCGGCCAACACCATCGTCGTGCTGCACGCCTGCTGCCACAACCCGACCGGCGTCGACCTGTCGGCGGAGCAATGGCAACAGGTGGTCGGCCTGATCAAGGAACGGAACCTGATTCCCTTCCTGGACATGGCCTACCAGGGCTTTGCAGACGGCATCGACCCGGACGGCGCGGCCGTGCGCCTGTTCGCGGAGTCGGGCCTGCCCTTCTTCGTGTCGAGCTCCTTCTCGAAGAGCTTCTCGTTGTATGGCGAGCGCGTCGGCGCGCTGTCGATCGTGACCACCGGCAAGGAAGAGGCGCAGCGCGTGATGTCGCAGGTCAAGCGCGTGATCCGCACCAACTACTCGAACCCGCCGACACACGGCGGCACCGTGGTCGCGACCGTGCTGAACAGCCCGGAACTGCGCGCGATGTGGGAAGAAGAACTGGCCGAAATGCGCGACCGCATCAAGCAGATGCGCCACGCGCTGGTCGACAAGCTGGCCGCCAAGGGCGTGTCGCGCGACTTCTCCTTCGTCAAGGCGCAGCGCGGCATGTTCTCGTACTCGGGCCTGACCACCGAGCAGGTCGAGCGTCTGAAGACCGAGCACGGCATCTACGCCGTCGGCACCGGCCGCATCTGCGTGGCGGCGCTCAATAGCCGCAATATCGACGCGGTGGTCGACGCCATCGCGGCCGTGCTGTAAGCCTCGGGGCGCATCCCACCCCAAACGGGCCCATCGTCGATGGGCCCGTTTTTTTTATGGTGGCGCTCCGTACTTTTTGTGCGCCGCACACCACCTTTCCCGGCCCTCCTGTCGGTGTAGTCCAACACCGCGCCAGAATTACAGCCATTGTCCTATTGAGTTCCACTCACACCGTCATACCTTTAGGTATATGCTGCGTTGCAAGATCGTGCGCACGGTCGTTCGCAAAACGGACGAGTTGAGCGCATAATCCGCCACAGCAGAAAACCCGATATCGAAAGGCAGGTGTTCGGCAATGCTTTACCAACTGCATGAATTTCAGCGCTCGATCCTGAACCCGCTGACCGCGTGGGCCCAGGCGACGGCCAAGACGTTTACCAACCCCCTGAGCCCGCTGTCGCTGGTGCCGGGGGCCACCCGGCTGGCCGCGGGTTACGAGTTGCTGTACCGGCTCGGCAAGGAGTACGAGAAGCCTGCCTTCGACATCAAGTCCGTGCGCTCCAACGGCCGCGATATTCCGATCGTCGAACAGACGATCATGGAAAAGCCGTTCTGCAAGCTGATCCGCTTCAAGCGCTACGCCGACGATCCCGAGACCATCAAGCTGCTGAAGGACGAACCGTCGGTGCTGGTCTGCGCGCCGCTGTCGGGCCACCACGCGACGCTGCTGCGCGATACGGTGCGCACGCTGCTGCAGGACCACAAGGTCTATGTGACCGACTGGGTCGACGCGCGCATGGTGCCGGTCGAGGACGGCCCCTTCCACCTGGCCGACTACATCCGCTACATCCAGGAATTCATCCGCCATCTCGGCGCCGAGAACCTGCATGTCGTATCGGTCTGCCAGCCGACCGTGCCCGTGCTGGCCGCGATCTCGTTGATGGCGTCGGCCGGCGAGACGACGCCGAAGACGATGACGATGATGGGCGGCCCGATCGACGCGCGCAAAAGCCCGACCGCGGTCAACTCGCTGGCGACCAACAAGTCGTACGAGTGGTTCGAGAACAACGTCATCTACACGGTGCCGGCCAACTATCCCGGCCACGGCCGGCGCGTCTATCCAGGCTTCCTGCAGCACGCCGGCTTCGTCGCGATGAACCCGGACCGCCATCTGTCCTCGCACTACGACTACTACCTGAGCCTGATCGAAGGCGATGCGGACGATGCCGAGGCGCACGTGCGCTTCTACGACGAATACAACGCCGTGCTGGACATGGCGGCCGAGTACTACCTCGACACGATCCGCGAAGTCTTCCAGGAGTTCCGGCTGGCCAATGGCACCTGGGAGATACAGGGCGAGCCGGTGCGGCCGCAGGACATCAAGCACACCGCGCTGATGACGATCGAGGGCGAGCTCGACGACATCTCCGGCGCGGGCCAGACCGCCGCCGCGCACGATCTGTGCGCGGGCATTCCGAAGACCCGCAAGCAGCATCTGACCGCGCCCAGGTGCGGGCACTACGGCATCTTCTCGGGCCGGCGCTGGCGCGAAACGATCTATCCGGAACTGCGCGACTTCATCCGCAAGTACCGCTGAGCCGCAGCCAGGCACCAGCAGATCGCCGATGGAAAACGGGACCGCAACGCGGTCCCGTTTTCTTTACCTTTTGCCCATCCTCGCGCGCTACCGTCGCGCCAGATAGGCCAGCAGCATGTCCGTATGCAGCTGGGCGAAGCGCTCGTGCTCGTCCTGCGAGGCCACATCGCGGCCGATCACCGCGCTGATCGTGTAGCGGTTCGACAGCACGTAGTAGCCCAGCGCCGAGATCGTCAGATAGAGCTGGGGCACATCGACGCCGTCGCGGAACACGCCCTGCCGCTGGCCGCGGCGAACGATCTCGGCCAGCACGTCGACCACCGGGTTGACCAGGTCGTGCAATTGCGCGGATTTCTTCAGGTGCCGTGCCTCATGCAGGTTCTCGCTGTTGACCAGGCGAATGAATTCGGGATGCTGGTAGTACCAGTCCCAGACGAAGCGGGCCAGCGTGCGGACCGCCGCGACCGGGTCCTCGTCGCCGATCTGCAGGCGCTCTTCTGCAGCGCGGAACTGCGCATACTGCCGTTCGAGCACCGCGAGAAACAGGCCCTCCTTGCTGCCGTAATAGTAATACAGCATGCGCTCGTTGGTTTCGGCGCGGCGGGCGATCTGGTCGACGCGTGCGCCGGCCAGGCCGCCCTTGGCGAACTCCTCGGTGGCCGCATCCATGATGCGACGGCGTGTTCCTTCGGGATCGCGTTTCGTCTTGGTGGCGTTCGACATGCGTGGTCGGGTCGATTTTGTGAATGATGGCATGGCGCCACCGCGCCTGCGGCGCGGGCCAGCCGTGTTGAACAACATCTGCGCCATGGCAAAGCGCGCATCTTCAAGGTTTCTGCGGCGCGGCGAAATCGGGGATAATCCTTGCCGCGTCAGCCGCACCGTACGGCTGCACCTTGTGTTACCCCGCATCGTCTTGCTGCTTTCGTGACCCCTTCCTCCGCCGATTCCGCTTCCGCACCCTCCGCCGACGCCCGCCGGGACGCCGATCTGGCGGCCGCTTTGGCGCCCCTGGCCGACCGGCTCGACGCCCTGCTGCCCCAGACGCAATGCACGAAATGCGGCTTTCAGGGATGCCGGCCTTATGCCGAGGCCATGGCGCGCGGCGAAGCGGACTGCAACCGCTGCCCGCCCGGCGGTGCCGAAGGCATCCGGCGGCTGGCGGCAGAGCTCGGCACCGCGCCGTTGCCGCTCGATACGAGCCACGGCACCGAACATCCGCGCGCGGTCGCGCGCATTGACGAGACGCTGTGCATCGGCTGCACGCTATGCATCCAGGCCTGCCCGGTCGACGCAATCGCCGGCGCCGCCAAGCAGATGCACACCGTGCTGCCGGACTGGTGCACCGGCTGCGACCTGTGCGTGGCGCCCTGCCCGGTCGACTGCATCGCGATGATCCCGGTCACCGGCGAGCGCACCGGCTGGGACGCCTGGTCGCAGCCGCAGGCCGACGCGGCCCGTGCCCGCTACCTGTCGCGCAAGCAGCGGCTGGTGCGCGAGCGCGAGGAAAACGAAGCGCGCCTGGCGGCCAAGGCCGCCGCCAAGCTGGAGGCGCTGCGCCAGGAGGCCGCGTCGTCCGAGGCCGAACGCCAGGCGCAGGAGCGCAAGAAAGCCATCATCCAGGCGGCCATCGAACGCGCGCGCCTGAAGCGGCAGGCTGCCCAGCCGCTCAACGCCGCACAGGGCGATCCGGTTGACCGCGCCGAGGCCGCGCCGGCCGCCGCTCCGCCCGGCCATCCCGACCATCCCGTCCCCTCCGACACCAAGCGACCACAATGAACGCCGCCAAGTGCCGCGCGCTGTTTGAAACCCTCAAGGAAACCAACCCGTCGCCGACCACCGAACTCGAGTACAGCTCGCCGTTCGAACTGCTGATCGCGGTGCTGCTGTCGGCGCAGGCCACCGATGTCGGCGTCAACAAGGCCACCCGCAGGCTGTTTGCGATCGCCAACACGCCGCAGAAGATCCTGGCGCTGGGCGAGTCCGGCCTGATCGAGTACATCAAGACGATCGGCCTGTACAAGACCAAGGCGAAGCACGTGATGGAGACCTGCCGCATCCTGGCCGAGCGCCACGGCGGCAAGGTGCCGGCCGAGCGCGAGGCGCTGGAGGCGCTGCCGGGCGTCGGCCGCAAGACCGCCAACGTGGTGCTGAACACCGCCTTCGGCCATCCGACCGTCGCGGTCGACACGCATATCTTCCGCGTCAGCAACCGCACCGGACTCGCGCCCGGCAAGACCGTGCAGGCGGTCGAGATGAAGCTGCTCGAGGTCGTGCCCGATGAGTTCCTGCACGACGCGCATCACTGGCTGATCCTGCATGGGCGCTACGTCTGCAAGGCGCGCAAGCCGGAGTGCTGGCATTGCGCGATCGAGACGCTGTGCGAGTACCCGGACAAGACGCTGCCGCCGCGGCTGTGAGCGCGCCGGCGGCCAGCCGGCCGGCCGGCGCATCAGACCATCAAACGATGCGGCAGGCCTCGTCGAAGCTCAGGCGCGGATTGCGCGGAAACAGCTTGTCGGCGTCGCCATAGCCCAGGTTGATCAGGAAGTTGACCGACCAGTTGCCGTCGGGGAAGAACGCGGCATTGGCCTTGGCCGGGTCGAAGCCGCTCATCGGGCCGCAATCGAGGCCCAGCGCGCGCGCCGCCAGGATCAGATAGGCGCCTTGCAGCGAGCTGTTGACCAGCGCGTCGCGCGCGATCTTCTCCGGCTGGCCGACATACCAGGAACGGGCATCGGCATGCGGGAACAGCTTCGGCAGCTGCTCGTGGAAGGCGTTGTCGAACGCGACGATCGCGGTCACCGGGGCCGAGCGGGTCTTGTCGACATTGCCCGGCGACACGCAAGCGACCAGTTTCTCCTTCTGCGCCGCGGTCTTGACGAACACGATGCGGGCCGGCGTGCTGTTGGCCGCGGTGGGGCCGAACTTCATCGCCTCATACAGCTGATGCAGCACGGCGTCGTCGATCTGCCGGTCCTGCCAGGCGTTATGCGTGCGGGCCTCGGTGAACAGTTGGGCGATGGCGGCCTGGTCGAGCGGTGTCATGCGGAATCCTCGGCAAAGTTCGGGAAAGGGCGCATTCTACCGACGGCCCCCACCCATTCCACGCCAAGGATTTCAGCAAGCCGTTCAATTTTGTTGTACAGGCGCCGGGGCCGTGCCCTTGCGGGTCAGCCACAGCACGCCAGCCAGGATCAGCCCGCCGCCGATCGCCTGGGTCATGCCGATCTGCTCGCCGAGCAGCAGCGCGGCCAGCAGTACCGTGACCACCGGCTCGAGCGTGGACAGCATCGAGGCCTGCGCCGCGCCGAGCCGTTGCAGGCCGGCGAAGAAGGTCAGGATCGCCAGCACCG
>NZ_AMPR02000050.1:0-11883 GCF_000307735.3 Cupriavidus sp. HPC(L)
CGCTGCGGCACGCCGGCGCGGCGGGTTCCGCGCTGGGCGAGGCGCGCGCGCTTGGCGGCCTCGGCGACGCCTACTACCAGCAGGGCCGCATGGTCACCGCCCGCGCGCACTTCGTCCGCTGCGTCGAGCTGGCCCGAGCCCGCGGCTTCGTGCGGATCGAAGGGGCGAACCTGCCGATGGTGGGTGCGGTCGACAGCCTGTGCCATGCGCTGTCGTCCGCGCTGGCGCGTTGCGAGGAGGCGCTGCGCATCGCTCGCCGCATCGGCGATGCGCGCATCGAACTGCTGGCCTACGACGTGATGGCGTCCAGCGAAGAGCAGACCGGCGAATGGGCCAAATCGCAAGCGCATGCCGAACGGGCGCTGGCGCTGGCCCGGCGCCTGGGCGCGCGTCGCTTCGAGGCGGAACTGGCCGGACGGCGGGCGCTGGCCATCGGCAACCAGGGGCATCCCGAGGCCGCCGAACAGCTGCTCGACGAAGCCCTGGCGCTCAGCCGCGACACCGGCATGCGCTACTCCGGCCCCATGATCCTGGGCTTCCTCGCCCGCACCTCGCGCGATCCGGACAAGCAGCGCCGTGCGTTGGCCCAAGGCGAGGCGATCCTCGCGCAAAGCTGTGTCAGCCATTGCCATCTCGATCTCTACGAAGCCGCGATGGAGGTCTCGCTGCGCAACGGCCGCTGGGACGATGCGGATCGCTATGCCGACGCGCTGCAGGCCTATACGCGCGCGGAGCCGTTTCCGTGGGCGCAGTTCCAGATTCGCCGCGCCCGCGTGCTGGCGGCGCTGGGCCGCAGCGCGGGGGACGTCGGCCGGACCGGCCTGCAGGCCGAATTGATGGCGCTGCGCAAGGAGGCGATCGGTGCGGGCATGCTGGCCGCGCTGGCGGGGATTGAAGAGGCGCTGCGGCGGATGGGAACGTCCTGCTAGCGTCGGCACTGTCGTGCGAACGCAGCGTACGGGGAGCAGCAGAGCGCGAGTCCGGCAGCGGGGCCGGGGCGCGAAAGAAGGATGGGAACGATGGAAAGATGGGCGGGGCCGCCGATGGCCCCGCCCGTTGGGCGGATGTCAGGCTCTGCGCCGCACCAGCCCGTAGATCACCAGCAGCACGATCGCGCCGATCACTGAGGCGATCCAGCCGGCCGGCTCCCCGGGGCGATACCAGCCGAGCGCCTGGCCGACATATCCGGCGATCAGCGAACCGCCTATGCCGAGCAATATGGTCAAGATCCAGCCCATCTTGTCGTCGCCAGGCTTGATGGCCCTGGCGATCAGCCCCACGATCAGGCCGACGATCACCGTACCGAGGAATGACAGCATACGCATCTCCCAGTTAGGAGCGGCCGGCGGGTCCGAGCCGCTTCGGCGCCATCTTGCCACGGCTTGGGGCTCAGGGCGAGCGCTCCAGGGCATCCGGCATTCAGAGATTTTGAAACGATCGTCCAGGCCAGGACCGGCCGCGCTGGCCGCGATGCTGGCAAACTTCGCCCATATCGCGAATCATCGCGCCTTCGATCATTGAACGGGAGACCGCCGTGGGGGAATTGCAGGTCCTGCTGGAACAGCATGGACTGACGCTGGTATTTCTGAACGTGCTGATCGAGCAGGCCGGCCTGCCGGTGCCCGCCTATCCGCTGCTGCTGGTGGCCGGGGCGCTGGGCATGCGCGAGACGGGACCCTCGATCGGCGCGGTGCTGGGCGCCGTGGTGGTGGCCTGCCTGATTGCCGATTCGCTGTGGTACGTGGCGGGCCGGCGGCTGGGCCAGCCGATGCTGCGCACCATCTGCAAGGTGTCGCTGTCGCAGGACAGCTGCATCCGGCAGACGCAGTCGCTGTATCTGCGGCTGGGCCCGCGCTCGCTGATCTTCTCCAAGCTGCTGCCGGGCGCCGGCGCGCTGTCGACCGCGATGGCGGGCATGACCGCCACGCCGTTCGCGGTCTTCCTGTTCTACGACGCGATCGGCGCGGTGGTCTGGGCCGGCGGGGCGCTGATGATCGGCGCCGCGTTCAGCGATGCCATCGACGCCGTGCTGGACGCCTTCGGCACCTATGGCCATCTGGCGCTGATGCTGGCGCTGCTGGCGCTCGCGCTGTTCATCGTCTGGCGCTGGTGGAAGCGGGTCCGGCTGCTGCGCCGCACCCGGCTGATTCCGCGCATGAGCGTCGACGAACTGGAGGCGCGGCGCCAGGACGGCCGCCTGCCGCTGGTGCTGGACGTGCGCGCGCCGGGCAGCGCGGCGCTCGAGCGCATTCCCGGCGCGCTGCCGGTCGATCCCGATGCGCCGCTGGACCTGCTGGCCGAACATTCCCCGGCCGTGGAGATCGTCGTCTATTGCGCCTGCCCCAACGAGCTGTCCGCCGCAATGCTGGCCGAGCGGCTGCGCGCGGCCGGCTATGCCAATACCTGGGCGCTGCTGGGTGGCATCGATGCATGGAAGCAGCTGCATGGGGAGCCTGTGCCGGAGGCCTGACGGGGCAGGCGCGGCACCGGTCGAGGCGGGAGACCCTTCCGACAACGCGGGAAGAGAACGGCTATAGTTGCCGTTCCAACTCGATCGCCGCCACGGCCCACGCCCTGGCGGCGCCGCGACGTACCGTCGCATCGATGTGCCGACCGGCCTTCGATGGCGCCGCGTCCGGCCACAACCATTCCCGCATCGTCCCGCATCGCATTTCCGCATGACCGCTCCCACCACTGCCTATTCCCTGCTCGATCTTTCGCCGATTCCCGAGGGAAGCGACGCCGCACAGTCGATGCGCCATTCGCTGGACCTCGCGCAGCACGCCGAGCGCTGGGGCTATCGCCGCTTCTGGCTGGCCGAGCACCACAACATGCCCGGCATCGCCAGTGCCGCCACCGCGGTGCTGATCGGCTACGTTGCCAACGGCACCTCGACCATCCGGGTCGGCTCGGGCGGCATCATGCTGCCCAACCATTCGCCGCTGGTGGTCGCCGAGCAGTTCGGCACGCTGGCCTCGCTGTTTCCGGGCCGTATCGACCTGGGACTGGGCCGGGCGCCGGGCACCGACCAGCTGACCGCCCGCGCCCTGCGCCGCAGCGCGACCCACGACACCGCCGACACCTTCCCGCAGGACGTCGAGGAGCTGCAGGCCTATTTCGACGAGCCGCGGCCCGGCCAGCGGCTGCGCGCGGTACCCGGCGCGGGCCTGAAGGTGCCGTTGTGGCTGTTGGGCTCGAGCCTGTTCAGCGCGCAACTGGCGGCCTCGATGGGCCTGCCGTTCGCGTTTGCCTCGCATTTCGCGCCGGGCTTCATGCGCCAGGCGGTGGATCTGTATCGCCAGACCTTCCGGCCGTCCGAGGCGCTGTCCCGCCCGTACGTGATGCTTGGCCTGAACGTGTTCGCCGCCGACACCGACGCCGAGGCGACGCGGCTGTTCAGTTCGCTGCAGCAGCAGTTCCTGGCATTGGTGCGCGGCACGCCGGGGCGCATTCGTCCGCCGGTCGACGATATCGAATCGATGTGGAACGAGACCGAAGCCGCCCATATCCGCCGCTCGCTGTCCTGTTCGGTGGTCGGCGGCCTCGATACGGTGCGCGAGGGCATGCAGCGCTTCGTCGACGATCTGCGTCCGGACGAGCTGATGCTGACCGCGCAGATCTACGATCACCAGGCGCGGCTGCGTTCCTTCGAGCTGGCCGCGCAGGCCGCGCGTGATCTGCGGCCGGTCAGCGGCACGCAGACGCTGTAGCGGCCGGGGTATCCAGCGGTCCGCGGCCTATGCCGCCGCGGTAGTGGTCCCGGTAGTGGTCCCGGTGGTGGCCCCTGTCATCGCGCCGCTCTGCGCCTGCCGATGGCGGCGCACGTTCTCGATCAATTCGCGCCGCGCCGCGTCCAGCCAGGCGGTGCGATGCCTGACCGGATCCCTGGGCGAGAGCTTCGCCGCGCTGATCTCGCCAAGGAAATAGCGCACCATGCTGCCGGCGCGGGCCGGCACCGGCATCATGCCGAGCAGCTGGCCGGCCCCGATCACGCCCGTTTGCGCGGCGTGGCACAGCCCCGCCCACGCGGTGCGGCCCAGCGCCAGAAACAGGGCATCGTCGCGGACGCGCGTCAGCCGCTCGAGGAACTGCGCCTCGAACGCGCGGCGCAGCATCGGTATGGCCAGCAGCGCTTCCAGCGTGCCATCGAAGGCCAGTCCGCGGCGCATCGTCGCCTGCGGCAGCAGGGCCAGCGGCTGCAACAGGTGGAAGCCGTCTTCCCACAGCGCGGTCGCGCGTTCGGCGCCGACCAGCGCCGGGATGCCGTAATGATCGAGCATGCGGATCAGGTTGGGCCTGACCAGTGGCCCGCCCAGTTCGATCTGGCGCTTGTTTTCCAGCTGCACGATGCGGCCCGGCGCATGCGCGCGCAGCAGCGCCTCGGTCAGTTCGGCGGCGAGCCGAAGGTGCATGTGTCCCGGTGTCGTGCTGACCAGCACGAGGCGTGCCGTCGCGTTGACGTGCTCGAACGGCACGTAATGCATCACGTAGGTGCCGTCGTTGTCGACGACGACCGGATGCGCGATGACGGCGTTGGCGCCGCCCTGCCGGATGCGCGCGCAGTAGTCTTCGATATAGCTGCCCAAGGTGCCCCCGTTCCACAGCGACGTATTTTCTGACTGCGTCTCGGCGGGTGCCGATGCTCGTCGTTTGCTTGATGGTAAGCGCAGGGGCGGGGCGGGCAAAGTCGCGGCGCGACGTTTCGGGCGCGGGGCAGCGGGGAATTGGTGGGGCAGCGAACAGATCGCGTCAACCGCGCGAAGAGGGGGCCGAGCTCCGCGCCCCTGGCAAGGCGGGTCCGGGCCCGCGGCGTTCAACCGCCGGTGCAGGCAAGCATCGCCGGTCCGGCCTGCGGCTCCATCGCGACGATGGTCGGCGCCAGCCCGCGCAGCAGCTTGACCGACAACGCGCTGGTGAAGTTGTAGCGCGCCGCGTGGGGCCCACGCACATGCAACGTGACCGTGCCGAAGTAGCGCTCGCCGATGGTGAACACGAAGGTCGCGGAGCGGCTGACGGCGCGCGATGCGATCACGTAGCCGCCGCGGCCGAACACCATGTGCCGGTGATCGCCGGTTCCGGTCTTGCCGCCGAGCGCCATGCCGCGCTCGGCCGGAAAGACGCCCTGCGCCGAGCGCGCGGTGCCGCCCTCGACCACGTCCAGCAGCGAGCGCCGCGCGAGTTCCGCGACGTCCTCCGGCAGCAGCCGCTTCAGTTGCCCCGGCTTCAGCACGAAGCGTGTCTCGTACGGCGTGCCGGCGGCAAAGTCGAGCCAGCGCACGGTCTCGGTGTACGGCTGCACGCCGCCGCTGAGCAGGATGCCGGCCAGTTCCGACAGCGCCGCGGGACGATCGCCGGAGGCACCCACCGCGCTGCCATAGGACGGCGTCAGCGTTTCGAACGGATAGCCCAGCCGGCGCCAGCGCTCGCCGATGCGTACGAACGCATCGCGCTCGAGCAGGATGCGGATGCGGTTGTCCTGCCCGGCCTTGCTGCGCGTGCGGAACAGCCAGGTGTAGACCTCCTGGCGAACGTCGGCGCTGGCCTCCAGCACCTGCTTCAGGTCGGCCTCGGAGTGGTGGTCCAGATAGTCGATCAGCCACAGTTCGAGCGGATGGATACGCGACAGGTAGCCGCGGTCGTTCAGCGAGAATTTGTCCTTGCCGTACTTGTCGTAGAGCGCATACACATCCTCGTCGTCCAGCTTCGTGCCGAGCTTCGCGCGCAGATGCCGCGCGAAGGTGGCCTCGTCCATGGCCGGATCGGCGCTGCGCAAGGCAACCGCCACGCGCACCGCGACAGGCTTCACGCGTTGCAGCAGCAGCGCGATGCGGCCGTCCTTGTCGAGCGCGTTGTACTTGCGATAGAAGCCGCTCAGGTACTGGCTGCCTTCCTCGTCGGCGAAGCGCTCCAGCCATTTGCGCCGGCCGGGCGCATCGCGATCGGCCAGCAGCTCGCTGGCATCGGGATGCGCGCGGTGAACCTCGTAGCGGACGATGTCGCGCATCATGCGGATGAAGACCAGATTGACCGAGTGCTGGAAGGCCCGGCGCACCGTCAGGTTCTGCACGCTGGCCGAGCGCTCGAAGTTGGTGAAGGTCTGCAGCCCGCCGCCGGTGAAAAACGCTTCGCCGGCGCCGCCGGCGTACTTGCGTTCGAGCGCGGCCTCGAGCATCGCGCGGCGATCGCCGTTGGGGTTCTTCAGCAGCCAGTCGATCGTCCAGCGCGTCAGTCCATCCTGCGGCGAAACGGGGACGCGCTGCAGCTCGGCGCGCGTCATGCCGGCGTAGCGGTCGTGCAGTTCGGCCAGGATTTCCAGATAGGTGACCAGCGTGCGCAGCTTGGCGGTCGAGCCCAGATTGAGCCGCGCGCCGCTGTTCAGGTCGAACGGCTGGTCGATGTTGTCGGCCTGCACGCGCAGATAGCTGGCATTGCCGACCCGCTCGAACAGCGTGAAGCTGGCCACCAGCTTCGACGGATCGTCATGGTCGCGCAGCATGTTGTGGCCATAGAGGCCAAGCTCGCGCGCGCCCTGCTTGTCGCGCAGCTTCATCAGCGTCGCCGTGATCTGGCGCTGCGCTTCGGTATTGATCGTGCTGGCGACCGTCAGGTCGAGCCGGTCCAGATCGTAGCGGCTCCACACGCCGAGCAGGCGCGACAGGTCGGCACGTACCTGGTTGATGGCCTTGCGCGTGACGAACGGGTCGGCGGGCGGCAGCGAGGGAATCGGCGCCTTGTCCAGCCGCGCGGCGAGCGCGGCGTCGCGCAGCCGGGGCGAGATCACGCCGGCGCCGGCGAGCAGGCGCAGATAGCTGTCGGTCAGCGGCTCCAGGTTGGTGTCGTAGCGGCGCAGATGGTACGAGGGGCGGCGCTGCGCGATGATCAGCGACAGCGCCTGCTTGAAGACCTGCGCCTCGCGCGGCGTCGGCTGTTTTTGCTCGATCTCGTGCAGCATCCGGTTGGCTTCGTCGAAGTCCTCGCCGTACCAGTAGTACATGCCATCGCCGATGCCGTGGATTTCGCCGCGGCCATTGCGCGCCGACAGCGGTACGGTGTTCAGGTAGTCCACCACGATGCGCTCGCGCGCCCGCACGGTGTCGCGGCCGTCGAGATAGGCGCGCACCGAGGCCGAGCCCATCTGCCGCAGCTTCTCCGAAATCGAAGCCGTGCGTCCATTCGGCGAATGGCGATATTTCTCGATCTGCGTGGCCAGCGTGCTGCCGCCCGGCGTATCGCGCTCGCGGTCGACGATGGCGAACAGCTGGTCGACGCCCGCGCGCGACAACCGTCGCCAGTCGAGCGCCGGATTGCGGGTCGGATATTCGGGATTGAGCAGCCCCTGGTTCTCGACGAACAGCAGCGAGTTGGCCAGCACCTGCGGGACGTCGCGGTAGTCCTGGTACTGGCGTTCGGGAAAGCGCTGCACCGACACGCTGCGGTCGTTGCAATCGAGCAGCGCCAGCCCGGCGCGGGTCTTCTCGCGATAGGGCGCGTACAGGCCGAGATCGAGGTATTCGAGCATCGCCTGGGACATCCGCGCCTGATGCTCGCGCACGAAGCCTCGCGCTTCGAGCATCTCGGTGTAGTGCGGAATCCGGGCGTAACCGAGCCGCATGTCGTAGGGCCCGGCGTCGGGAAAGCGGATGCGGTCGCTGGCGCCCGGCGCGATCGTGTAGGTCAGGCGCTGGCCCCAATCGTGGAAATAGCGCGCCTGCCACCGCGAGGTGCGAACCTCGTCAGCGATCAGATGGGCGGCGAAATAGCAGGCGCCGCCAACCAGGACCAGCAGGACAACGATAGGCCAGACACGACGCGACACGGTTCGCTTCCGGTGCTATGGGTGGTCGATCGAAGCGTCATTGCGCACTACGGGCCGCGCGCCTCCGATCTCTAGTATTGGCGCTAGTCGGCGTTTGCACAGGGACAGCCGACAGAAAATTTTCTGGCCGGGCCGTCGAGATCGGCGAATGCAGGCAGGCGATCGGCTCGCAGGGCCAAGTATGCCTTGGCCGTCGCTTGTGGTGAAGCGCGGGGGGCGCAGGCCGGGATGCGCTAACGCCGGGCCGCGCCATGGCCCGCCCCGGCCTTCGGCGTCTCTGGTGCGATGCCGAGCCGGCGCGCCAGCCGATGGAAGTTGCTGCGGTCCATGCCGGCCTCGCGCGCGGCGGCCGCATAGGCGCCGCCGTGCCGGGTCAGCGCGGCTTCGATCCAGCGGCGCTGGAAGTCGTCGGTGGCTTCGCGCAGCGTGCCGCCCGCCGGCATCGATGTCCCGGAGCGGGGGGCGGGGCGGTCGTCCCGCTGCAGCGCGGCCGGACCGCCGTGGTGGCCGGCCTCCTCCGTGCCATGCGCGAGCCGGCTGGTGCCGCCGTCGAGGCCCAGGTGGCGCGCTTCGATCGCGATCCAGCGCGCGCCGCGGCGCGATTCGGCCAGCGCGCGCAGGGCCGCCCGGCTGATCAGATGTTCGAGTTCGCGGACATTGCCCGGCCACGAATACGCCATCAGCGCCAGCGCCGCGTCCGGCGCCAGCCGCAGGTTGCGTGCACCGAGACGGTGCTGGTTTTCCTCGAGAAAGCCGCCGGCCAGCGCGAGCACGTCGCGGCCGCGCTCGCGCAGCGGCGGCACGCGCAACGGATAGACCGACAACCGGTGGTACAGGTCGGCGCGAAAGCGCCCCTCGGCCACCGCCTTGCCGAGGTCGCGGTTGGTCGCCGCGAGCACGCGGACATCGACGCGCAGCAGCCGGTCGCTGCCGGGCCGCTGCACTTCCCCGCTCTGCAGCACGCGCAGCAGCTTGGCCTGCACCGGCAACGGCAGCTCGCCAACCTCGTCCAGAAACAGCGTGCCGCCGTCGGCCAGCTCGAATTTGCCGACACGGTCCTGCACCGCGCCGGTGAAGGCGCCGCGCTTGTGGCCGAACAGCTCGCTGTCGGCCAGGGTCTCGGGCAACGCCGCGCAGTTGATCTGCACCAGCGGCCGCTCGCGGCGGGCGGAACGGTCGTGCAGCCGCTGCGCGACCAGCTCCTTGCCGACGCCGGTCTCGCCCAGGATCAGCACGCTCAGATCCGAGCCGGCCACGGTGTCGATTTCCTGCTTCAGCCGCTTCATTGCCGCGCTCTTGCCGAGCAGCTCGCGCGGCTGGCCGTGCGCCTGCAGCGCCCGGCTCATCTCGCGCTCGCGGGCGGCCCGTTCGGCCAGCGTCCGGATCGTCTCGTCGGCCTCGATGCCCGATTCGAGCATCGTCACCACGGCCTGCATCTGGGCCGCCGAGATGTCGGCGAATGCCCCGGGCTGCAGCGCGTCCAGCGTTACCAGGCCCCACAGCCGGCCGCCGCAATGCAGCGGCGCACCCATGCAGTCGTGGATCGGCAGGATGTCGGGCTGGCCCTCGATCAGGCCGTCGTACGGGTCCGGCAGGCCGCAATCGGCGGCGAAACGCACGCCGTCCTCGCTGTCGAGCAGCTGCGCCAGCCGCGGGTGGGCGGACACCGGGAAGCGGCGCCCCAGCGCATCGTCGCTCAGGCCGTGCACCGCGACCGGAACCAGCACCTCGCCTTGCAACCGCAGCAGCGCCGCGGCATCGCAATGGACGATGCCGCGGACGGCGGCCAGCAACTGACGAAAGCGGCCGTCGTCGGCGAGCGTGGGGAAATCGGAGTTTGTGGTCATGTGGACAACGTTGTGGTCTTTGTGACCTCGCGGTTAGTGTGGTCGTTTGGACAACCGCCCGCCATGGTGCCATAGAAATCAAGGGCTTGTGCCGGCCATCGTCGCTGGCACGCCGCTTGATATGGGTATGGCACCCATCGACGTCCAACCACAGGAGCGTTTTCATGCTGTCCCCGAATACCATCGCGCTGGTCAAGGCCACGGTGCCCGTGCTGACGCAGCACGGCGAAGCGATCACCCAACATTTCTATCGGCTGTTGCTGACCCAGCATCCGGAGCTGAAGGCCTTCTTCAACGAGGCCCACCAGGTCCACGGCACGCAGGCCCGGGCGCTGGCCGGCGCGGTGCTCGCCTTCGCCAGCCATGTCGATGAGCTCGAGGCGCTGGCCGGCGCGCTGCCGCGCATCGTGCAGAAGCACGCCGCGCTGGGCGTCCAGCCCGAGCACTATCCGATCGTCGGCGGCTGCCTGCTGCAGGCGATCCGCGACGTGCTGGGCGAAGCGGCGACCGACGAGATCATCGGCGCGTGGGGCGAGGCCTATGGCGTGCTGGCGAAGATCCTGATCGATGCCGAGGAGGCGGTCTACCGCGACAACGCGGCCCAGCCGGGGGGCTGGCGTGGCACGCGCGGCCTGCGCATTGCGCGCAAGGTGCAGGAGAGCGAAATCATTACCTCGTTCTATTTGGAGCCGGCCGACGGCGGCGTACTGCCCGCCTTCCGGCCCGGACAGTACCTGACGCTGCTGCTGACCATCGATGGGGCGCCGACCCGTCGCCACTACTCGCTGTCCGATGCGCCGGGCAAGCCGTGGTACCGGATCAGCGTCAAGCGCGAGCCTGGCGGTCGCGCGTCGAACTGGCTGCACGACCATGCCGCGGTCGGCGATGTGCTGCAGGCGCTGCAGCCATGCGGCGACTTCGTGCTGGAGCCGGCGGCCGACGAGCGGCCGCTGGTGCTGGTGACCGGCGGGGTCGGCATCACGCCCGCGATCAGCATGCTCGAAGCCGCCGCGCCCGCCGGCCGCCCGATCCAGTTCATCCATGCCGCGCGGCACGGCGGCGTCCATGCGTTCCGCGAGCGCGTCGATGCAATCGCCGCCAATTACGACAATGTGAGCGTTTGCTACGTCTACGACACGCCACGGGACGGGGACAATCCGCACGCGGTCGGCTTCGTCACGCGCGAGCTGCTGGCGAGCCGGCTGCCCGCCGATCGCGACGTCGACTTCTATCTGCTGGGGCCGAAGGCCTTCATGCGCGCGGTCCATGCCGACGGACGGGCGCTGGGCATCGCGCCCGAGCGGCTGCGCTTCGAGTTCTTCGGACCGCTGGAGGACCTGCAGGCGGCCTGAGCCCCGCGGCGGCAAGGCTGTAGCGGGGCGGGCGCGGCGCGGCGCGCGCTAGCGCCCGCTGTCCGGCATGCCGATCGCCGTGGTTTCGATGACCTGCTGCTGGTCGCCCTGGCGGATCTCGGTGCGCAGCACGAAGGCTTCGCTGGGGCAGTACCAGTCGGTCACGGTCATGCTGTAGGGCTCGGGCCGCTCGATGTCGTCGCCGATATGCACCTCGCCCAGCGAGGCCTGCTTGTCGTAGCGGATCGGCAGGCATTCGCGCCGGCCGAGCGGCGTGTCGATGTGCTGGCGGCGGCCGACCCGCCGCTCGCCAATGTGGATCGATGCGCGCGGTACCCGGATCGTCGTCACCGCCTCGCCCGAATGCAGGCTGTTGATCTGCAGGCTGGCGCTCGAGTGCAGTGATTCGCCGGGCAGCGTGACGCCTTCGCGGATGTCGTGGCCGGCATAGGACAACAGGCCGGTGCCTTCGAACGACGCCTCGCCGAACAGCCGGGCATAGCGTGCCTGCGCATTGATGGTGGCGTGCTGGCTGCTGATCCGGCCATTGGCGGCGCCGGCATCGCCGAGCAGCGTCAGCCGGTGCATCTGGTCCATCACCACCGGGGGACCCATCATCGCCGCCAGTGCGGACTTGGAATGGATGTCGAGCCAGGCCGCGCAGCCACCCGGCACTGGCCCGGGATGGCGCACCGTCATCGTGATCGACATCGGCATCTGGCCATCGGCCTCCAACTGCGCCCGCGCACCGCTGCGAAACCAGGGCGCCTGGCACACGGGCGGAGCCGTGCCGGCCTGGGCGGCCGGGGCGACAGCAGCGGCGGAGGGAGCCGCGGCGTCCGGCGTGCCGGCAGGCTGGGCGTGCGAG
>NZ_AMPR02000049.1:0-11898 GCF_000307735.3 Cupriavidus sp. HPC(L)
AAAGGATTGTGAGGTCATCTCGGGCTCCTGTGCGATGCGCGCGGCGTGCCGGCGCATCCGAATGGGCGTCGCGGACGGCGGGGCCAGGCGCGACTCGGGCATCAGGCTTGCATTCTAGCAATTCCTGCCGTCCGCGGGCCCGTGGCGAGGCGGTTCGGGCACTCGGAACACGCGGGCGGCGGCCCGCCGGCGCCACTCACAGGTAGAACATCTCTTCCTTCGGCGGGATCGGCGTATCGCCGCCGCGGCGCTCGTAGTAGTCGTAGACCGCTTCGAGCACCTCGTGCGGCTCGTCGACGATCTGCATCAGATCGAGGTCGTGCTCGGCGATCAGGCCCATCGGCAGCAGCGTGAAGCGGAACCAGTCGAGCAGGCCCTTCCAGAAGCGGCTGCCGACCATCACCACCGGCACCGCGCGCGACTTGCCGGTCTGCACCAGCGTCAGCACCTCGGCCAGTTCGTCGAGCGTGCCGAAGCCGCCCGGCATCACGATGAAGGCGTCCGAGTTCTTGACGAAGGTCACCTTGCGCGTGAAGAAATGGCGGAAGCGCATGGCGATGTCCTGATACGGATTGCCCTGCTGCTCGTGCGGCAGTTCGATATTGAGGCCGACGCTGGCGGACTTGCCCGCGTGCGCGCCCTTGTTGGCCGCTTCCATGATGCCGGGGCCGCCGCCGGAGATCACGGCGAAGCCCGCGTCGGAGAACAGCCGCGCGATATCGATGGTCTGCTGGTAGTAAGGCGAATCCTCGCGCAGGCGCGCGCTGCCGTAGATCGAGACGGCCGGCCGGACCTCGGACAGGTACTCGGTCGCCTCGATGAACTCTGCCATAATCGTGAACATTTGCCACGAGGCGCGCGCCTTCTTGGCGGTCGCGCGGTCTTCGTCGGCCAGCGCACGCAGGCTGGGAATCATCTTGCGCGGGTTGGACCGCGCCGCCTTGGCGGACGCCGGTGCATCGGCGGGCGAGGCGGTATCGCCCGGGCCATCGTCGGCGGGGCCGACGGTGACGTTCACATCCATATCCGCAGCCGTGGTGATCTTGCCTTCGTTGGCACGGACCGCCGCGGTCACGGGGTTGCTGCGGCTGCCGGCCACGCCGTTGGCGTGGTCGGGGGCGGTGGGATCACCGCTTGCCGCGGCACCAGTCAATTTCGAGTCCATGGGAATGTCGGATAGTCCTAAAACACTGCTGCTCGTCGATGGGTCGAGCTATCTGTATCGCGCTTATCACGCGCTGCCGGATCTGCGCAACGGCGAAGGCCTGCCCACGGGGGCCATCTACGGCATGATCAACATGCTGCGCAAGCTGCGCAACGATTACCCGGCAGAGTATAGCGCCTGCGTGTTCGACGCCAAGGGCAAGACCTTCCGCGATGCGCTGTACCCCGCATACAAGGAACATCGCCCGTCGATGCCCGACGATCTCGCCAGGCAGATCGAGCCGATCCACGAGGCGGTGCGCGCGCTGGGCTGGCCGATCGTCGTGGTCGATGGTGTCGAGGCCGATGACGTGATCGGCTCGCTCGCCTGCCAGGCCACCGCCGAGGGCATCCGCACCGTGGTGTCCACCGGCGACAAGGACCTGGCGCAGCTGGTGAACGACAGCGTCACGCTGGTCAATACGATGAGCGGCGAAGTCCTCGATCCGCCGGGCGTGGTGGCCAAGTTCGGCGTACCGCCCGAGCGCATCGTCGACTATCTGTCGCTGATCGGCGATGCGGTCGACAACGTGCCCGGCGTGCCCAAGGTCGGTCCCAAGACCGCGGTCAAATGGCTGACCGAATACGGCACGCTCGACGGCATCATGGCCAATGCGGACAAGATCAAGGGTGTGGTCGGCGAGAACCTGCGCAACACGCTCGAGTGGCTGCCGCGTGCGCGCGAGCTGGTGACGGTGAAGATCGACTGCGATCTGTCCGAGCCGATCCCCGACTTCCATGCGCTGCGCGACATGGGCGAAGACAAGGAGAAGCTGATCGCGTTCTTCTCGCGCTACGGCTTCAAGACCTGGCTGCGCGAGCTGACCGGCGAGAAGCTGCCCGACGCGCGCGCGCAAGCCGCGGCCGCGGCCTCGCGCAACGGCGCGGGCCAGGGCAGCCTGTTCGATGGTCCCGGCGCGGCAGCGGGAGACCAAGCACCGGCCGAAGCGCCCCCCGCCGAGATCCGCTACGAGACCGTGGTCACCGAGTCCGCGCTCGAGGAATGGGCGCGCCGGATCGAGCGCGCCGAGCTGACCTGCATCGATACCGAGACCACGTCGATCGATCCGATGCAGGCGCAGCTGGTCGGCATCTCGCTGTCGGTCGAGCCCGGCATCGCCTGCTATATCCCGGTCGCGCACCAGGGGCCCGACGTGGCCGGCATGGAAGGCCGCGGCCAGCTGCCGCGCGACGTCGTGCTGGCGCGGCTGCGCGCGTGGCTGGAAGATCCGGCGCGCTACAAGGTCGGCCAGCATCTGAAGTACGACGTCCATGTGTTCGCCAACCACGGCATCGCGCTGCGCGGCATTCGCCATGACACGATGCTGCAGAGCTACGTGCTGGCCTCGCACCGCAATCACGGCATGGACAGCCTCGCCGAACGGCTGCTGAACCTGAAGACGCTGACCTACGAAGAGGTCTGCGGCAAGGGCGTCAACCAGCTGTGCTTCGACCAGATCGATCTGGCGCGCGCGACCGAGTACGCGGCCGAGGACGCCGACGTGACGCTGCGCCTGCATCGCAAGATGTATCCGCAGCTGGAGGCGGCCGACGGCCTGCGCTACGTCTACGAGCGCATCGAGATGCCGGTGTCGGTGGTGCTGCAGAAGATCGAGCGCAACGGCGTGCTGATCGACGCGCCGCGCCTCGCCGCGCAGAGCGCCGAATTGGGTCAGCGCATGATGGAACTGGAGCAGCGCGCCTACGAGGCCGCCGGCCAGCCGTTCAATCTGGGCTCGCCGAAGCAGATCGGCGAGATCCTGTTCGGGCGGATGCAGCTGCCGGTCGTCAAGAAGACCAGCAGCGGCGCACCGTCGACCGACGAAGAGGTGCTGCAGAAGCTGGCCGAGGACTATCCGCTGCCGCGGCTGCTGCTCGACTATCGCGCGCTGTCCAAGCTGAAGTCGACCTACACCGACAAGCTGCCGCGCATGGTCAATCCGGCCACCGGCCGGGTGCATACCAGCTACGGCCAGGCCACCGCGGTGACCGGCCGTCTGGCATCGACCGAGCCGAACCTGCAGAACATCCCGGTGCGTACCGAAGAGGGCCGGCGCATTCGCGAGGCCTTCATCGCGTCGCCGGACCATGCGATCGTGTCGGCCGACTATTCGCAGATCGAGCTGCGCATCATGGCCCATATCTCGGGCGACGAGAACCTGCTCGGCGCCTTCGCGCGCGGCGACGACATCCACCGCGCCACCGCGGCCGAGATCTTCGGCGTGGCGGCCGATGCGGTCAGCAGCGAGCAGCGCCGCTATGCCAAGGTCATCAACTTCGGCCTGATCTACGGCATGAGCGCGTTCGGACTGGCCAGCAATCTCGGCATCGAGCGCGAGGCGGCCAAGCACTATATCGACCGCTATTTCATGCGCTATCCGGGCGTGGCGCGCTACATGGAAGAAACGCGGCAGACCGCGCGCGAGCAGGGCTATGTCGAGACCGTGTTCGGCCGCCGGCTGTGGCTGCCGGACATCAACGGCGGCAACGGCCCGCGCCGCCAGGCGGCCGAGCGCGCGGCGATCAACGCGCCGATGCAGGGCACCGCGGCCGACCTGATCAAGCTGTCGATGATCGCCGTGCAGGACTGGATCGAACGCGAGTCGCTCGGCACGCGCCAGATCATGCAGGTGCATGACGAGCTGGTGCTCGAGGTGCCGACGGCCGAGCTGGAACTGGTGCGTGCGCGCCTGCCCGAACTGATGTGCGGTGTGGCCGAGCTGCGCGTGCCGCTGGTCGCTGAAACCGGCGTCGGCGCGAACTGGGAAGAAGCCCACTGAGCAAAAGGGGCCTGCCGGGCCCCGTCTTGCCAACTTTGCTGCATTGCAGCAAACTGGCGCAAACGGAAGCAATTCAAAGCAAGCGGCAGTACCCGCCGGCATGCCGGCGGTCCGACCATCCAGAACGGATAGAACATGCAAACAAGCGCGCATCGGATTGTCGTAGTCGGCGGTGGAGCAGGTGGGCTGGAACTGGTAACGCGTCTCGGCGACAAGCTGGGCAAGCGCGGCGCCGCGCATGTCACGCTGGTCGACCGTTCGCCCACGCATATCTGGAAACCGCTGCTGCATGAGGTCGCCGCCGGCAGCATGGACCAGAACACGCACCAGCTCGAATATGCCGCGCAGGCGCTCTGGCACCACTTCGAGTTCCAGCAGGGCGAGCTGACCGGCCTCGATCGCGCGCGCAAGACGATCTCGGTCGCGGCCTGCGTCGACCAGGACGGCATCGAACTGCTGCCCGCGCGCGAGATCCCGTATGACACGCTGGTGCTGGCCATCGGATCGGTCACGCATTTCTTCGGCACGCCTGGAGCGGCCGAGCACGCGATCGCGCTCGACACCGTCGAGCAGGCGGAGCGCTTCCGCCGCCGGCTGATTTCCGCCTGCGTGCGGGCCCAGAACGGGCTGGCGCGGAACGACGACGATGGCGATGGCCGCCCCGACGTCGATGTCGTGATCGTCGGCGCCGGCGCAACCGGCGTCGAGCTGTCCGCCGAGCTGCGCAACACCGCGCAGGTGCTGAACGCCTACGGGCTGCATCGCCTGGACCCGCGCCGCGACATCCATATCACGCTGATCGAGGGCGGCCCGCGCATCCTGCCCGCGCTGTCCGAGCGCGTGTCGAAGGAAACCGCCGAGCTGCTGCGCAAGCTGGACGTGCGCATGCTGGTCGGCGAGCGGGTCACCGAGATCGCGCCCGATGCGGTGCTGACCGCCAGCGGCAAGCGGATTCCGGCCGAGCTGACGGTCTGGGCGGCGGGCATCACGGCGCCGCCGGTGCTGAAGACGCTCGGCCTGCCGTTGAGCCGGCAGGGCCAGATCGTCGTCAGGCAGACGCTGCAGAGCGATGACGACCCGGACATCTTTGCGTTCGGCGATTGCGCCAGCTGTCCGTGGCCGGCCAAGCAGACCACGGTGCCGCCGCGCGCGCAGGCCGCGCACCAGCAGGCCAGCTTCCTGTACGACGCGCTGCGCGCGCGGCTGGAAGGACGGCCGTTGCCGGAATTCCAGTTCAAGGATCTCGGCTCGCTGGTGTCGCTGGGCCGCTTCACCGCGGTCGGCAATCTGATGGGCGGGCTGATCGGCGGCTCGATGTTCATCGAGGGGCTGATGGCGCGGCTGATGTACACCTCGCTGTACCGGATGCATGTGATGGCGCTGCACGGCGCCGTGCGCATGGGCCTCGATACCGTCGCCCACTGGCTGCGCAGCAAGACCCATCCGCGCGTGAAGCTGCACTGAGCGATTCGCCGCCGCGTGGCCAAGGTGCGGCGGGGTGCGGCAGGGCGACAAGGCGCGACAAGGCACAGCGAGGCGACGGCGCGGCTCCCGCGGGCCGCCGCCTGCAGCGTGCGCTGGACACCATGTTTGCTTAGAATCGCCTTCCTGATGCCCCGGCCCGTCCGCTGGCGCAGCGTCCGCCCGTTCGCCAACATCAGGAGACCCGCATGCTCAAGCCCGAAGTGGAAAGCCTCGTTCCCGGCCAGACGTTCGACCGGCGCAGCTTCGTCAAGACCGCCCTCGGCTCTGCCTTCGCCGCCGCCGCGCTGCCGGTCACCGCGCAGGCGATCAAGACCGATTTCGAAGGGCTGACGGCCGGCGAGGTCACGATTCCGTCCGGCGACTTCAAGATGCCGATCTACCGGGCGATGCCGCAAGGCAAGCTCGACCTGCCGGTGGTGCTGGTGATCAGCGAGATCTTCGGCGTGCACGAATACATCGCCGACACCTGCCGGCGCCTGGCCAAGCAGGGCTATCTGGCGATCGCCCCCGAGCTGTTCGCGCGCCAGGGCGATCCGACCAGCTTCGGCACGATCCAGGAACTGCAGCGCGAGATCATCGCCAAGACGCCGGACAGCGAGGTGCTGGGCGACCTCGATGCGGCGGTCGCATGGGCCGGCGCCAACGGCGGCAATGTCGGCAAGCTCGGCATCACCGGCTTCTGCTGGGGCGGCCGCATCGTCTGGCTCTACGCCGCGCACAGCAGGCAGCTGAAGGCCGGCGTCGCCTGGTATGGCCGGCTCGGCGGCGACACCACGCCGCTGCAGCCGCGCCATGCGGTCGATATCGCCGCGCAGCTGAAGGCGCCGGTACTGGGTTTGTACGGCGGCAAGGACACCGGCATCCCGCTGGAAGCCGTCGACAGGATGAAGGCGGCGCTGGCGGCGGCCAACAATCCGGCCGCCAAGGCCTCGAAGTTCATCGTCTACCCCGAGTCCGGCCACGCCTTCCATGCCGACTACCGGCCCAGCTATCGCGAGGCGGACGCGAAGGACGGATGGCAGAAGTGCCTGGCGTGGTTCAAGGAGCACGGGGTGGCGTAGCGCTTCCCGGCATATCCCCAGATTCGGTACGTTCGTACCCATTTTGGGGATATCCGCGGCAAGCGGGCGGTTCCCGGTGACGCGCCGGCTTCCGCAACGGAAGCCCGGCCCATTGCAAAATCCCCCGACCTCCGTACAATGCGGGCTTTGCGCCTCTTGCAACAGTGTTGCGTTTATACGGACCGATGCGGCCTGGCCGCGCGGCCCGCGACACGGGCAGGGGCGAACCCTCCGGGAGCCCATCATCTTTTCCACGCTCGTCTTGATCCTGCTGGCCACCACGATTTCCGGCGTGGGCAGCATTCTCGGTGCCGCCTTGCTGTCGCTGACCGCGGCGTCGCGCGCGGTGGAGCGCATGGTCAGTTTTTCGGTCGGCGTGCTGCTGGCCACCGCCTTGCTGCATTCGTTGCCGGAGGCGTTCGCCTCGGGCGCCGATCCGCGCGCGCTGTTCGGCACGCTGCTCGCTGGCCTGCTCGGCTTCTTCCTGCTGGAAAAGATCTCGCTGCTGCGCCATTCGCACCATCACGAGGGCGACGGCCATCATCACCATCACGGCCATGATCGCGAGGAGGCTGGCCGCAGCGGCCTGACGATCCTGGTCGGCGATACCTTCCACAATTTTGCCGATGGCATCGTGATCGCCGCGGCGTTCCTGGCCGATCCCAAGATCGGCATCGTCACCGCGCTGGCGATCGCCGCCCACGAGATCCCGCAGGAAGTCGGCGACTTCATCGTGCTGCTCAATGCCGGATTCTCGAAGGCGCGCGCCTTTGCCTTCAATCTGCTGTCGAGCCTGGCCGCGGTGGCGGGCGGGCTGGTCGGGTATTTCCTGCTCGACGAGATGAGCGGCTGGGTGCCGTATGTGCTGGTGATCGCCGCCAGCAGCTTCCTCTATATCGCGGTCAGCGACCTGATGCCGCAGATGCAGCGCAAGCCGCGCTGGCGCGAGTCGATCGTGCAGGTGGTGCTGGTGGCCGCCGGCATCGCGGCGATCGTCTGGGTGACCGACGGCGTCCACGATCACCACGGCCACGGCGAGGCGGGCCATGGCGGAGCCGGCCATGCGCACGCGCATGCCGACCACTGAGCTGTTGCAGCCGCCGCGCCACGCGGGCGGCTGCCGTCGCTAGCGCCGGCTTACCGCTCGCCGGTCGCGACCGGCCGCGCCGGATCGGCGCACCACTCGCTCCACGAGCCGGGGTAGAGCGCCGCGCCCGATAGTCCCGCCACTTCCAGCGCCAGCAGGTTGTGGCAGGCGGTGACACCGGAGCCGCACTGCATCACCGCGCGCTCGGCCGGGGTCGCGCCCAGCACGCCGCCAAATTCGCCGCGCAGCGTCTCGGCCGGCTTGAAGCGGCCGTCGGGCTGCAGATTGTCCTTGAAGCAGCGGTTGACCGCGCCGGGGATATGGCCGCCGACCGGGTCCAGCGTTTCGTTCTCGCCGCGGAAGCGATCCGGCGCGCGGGCATCGACCACCTGCAGGCTCGGCGACTGCAGATTGGCCATCAGCGTATCGGCATCGACCGTGCCGACCAGCGACGGCCGGCGCGTCAGATGGCCGCCCGCGTGCGCTTCCGGTTCCGGCGTGGTGCCGCTCTCCAGCGGCAGGCCGGCGGCGACCCAGGCCTGCTTGCCGCCGTCGAGCACGGCCACCGCTGGATGGCCGATCCAGCGCAGCAGCCACCAGGCGCGCGCGGCGTACATGCTGCCCTGCGCGTCGTAGACGACCACCTGGGTGTCGTCGTTGACGCCGAGCGCGCGCAGGCGCGCGGTCAGCGCGTCGGGATCGGGCAACGGATGACGGCCGTTGCGGCCGGTCTTCTCGCCCGACAGCTCGTTGTCGAGATGCAGGTAGAAGGCGCCGGGCAGATGGCTCTGGTGGTAGGCCGCGCGGCCGGCGGCCGGATCGGCCAGGTCGAAGGAGCAATCGATCAGCACGCTGTGCCGGCCCGCATCCTTGCGCAGCGCCTGCAGATCGGCGCAGGAGATCAGCGTGGTCCAAACGGCTTGGGGCATCGTAAAACCTGTCTAGTGGCGACGGATCGTCGAGGAATTCCGATGATCGCCGAAAGTGGCGCCTGCCGCCATCGGAGCGAGGCTGACGCGGGGGGGCAGGCCTGCTCGCCTAGCCCATTCGCCGGGGTGTTCTCCCTCTCCCGCTTGCGGGAGAGGGCCGGGGAGAGGGACTGGGCGTTGGCCATTGCCGCTGACGTTCGCGGATCCACCGCCGCCTCCCTCTCCCCCAAGCCCTCTGCCGCAAGCGGGAGAGGGGAGTTCCAGGGCCTTGAGACCTACACCTCGGGATGCACCTCCGCCTCGGCCGACTTGACCGGCGTCGCCGCCGTCGGCTGGCTGGTGCTCTCGCGCGCGCGGGTCAGCGTGGTGGCGATGCCGCTGGCGATGATCAGGCCCATGCCGAGCCACGACAGCCAGTTCAGCGCGTCGTCCCAGATCATCATGCCCCACAGGCTCGAGAACACGATGCCAGCGTATTGCAGATTGGCGGTCAGCAGCGTGTTGCCGCGCTTGTAGGCGCGCGTCATCGCGGTCTGGCCGAGGGTGGCGAGGATGCCGATGCCCAGCAGCAGGCCGGCGCCGTGCCAGGTGTGGCTGCTGACGCCCGAGAACATCATCCAGACCACCCCGGCCAGCGTGCCGACCAGCGAGAAATAGAACACGATGCGGCCTTCGGGCTCACCCAGCTGGCCGAGCTGCCGCACCTCGACATAGGCCAGCGCCGTGAACATGCCGGAGATCAGCCCGACCAGGCCGCCGGTCAGCTGATCCTTGCCGACCGACGGCTGCAGCAGGCAGATCACCCCGGCGAACGACATCACGATGGCGCCGATCAGCTTGCGGTCCGCGCCGCCGGCGGTGCCCGCCAGCGCCGCGCCGGCGCCGACGATCAGCGCGATCCAGACCGGCGACATGTAGTTCAGCGTCATCGCCGTGGCCAGCGGCAGCAGGCTGATCGAGGTGAACCACAGCATCAGCGCGGTCACGCCGAACAGGCTGCGCTTGATATGCGTGGTCATATGCGGCGTTCGCACCGAGATGCCGCTGGAGGCCAGGATCGCCCAGATGATCAGCATGCTGATCAGGCTTCGGTAGAAGACGATCTCGCCGGTGGTGTACATCTCGGAAGCCAGCTTGACGCCCACCCCCATCAGCGAGAACGAGAAGGCGGCGAACAGCATCCAGAGCGATTGCATGGCGAGGGAAGGCGAGGACGGCGGGAATTCGGGAACCGCGGCGCGGCGCCTGGCGGCGCGGCAGCGTGCCGGGCGGCAAGTGAGGTCGCAGCCGCTTTGGCGAGCCGATTGTAGCAGTGCTGATGCATTGCACCAAAGTCCGATGGGCGGTCATCGCCCATTGCGTGCTTGGCAGCGGCAGCTACGCGGCCGCGAATGAAAACGGACCGCCGTGGCGGTCCGTCTTGCCGGAGGGCGCGGCACGGTGCCCGCCGCTCATTTGATGCTCATTTGGCGCTCATTCGACGCTCGTTGGACGCTCATTTGACGCTCAAGCAGCCGACCCCATCGCGCGCCGATACCACTCGTGGAAGTGCTGCATGCCGTCTTCCATCGGCGACTGGTACGGGCCGACCTCGTTCTCGCCGCGCTTCATCAGCGCCAGCCGCCCGGCATCCATGCGCTCGGCGATCTCGTCGTCCTCGATGCAGGTCTCCATATAGGCGGCCCGCTCGGCCTCGACGAACTCGCGCTCGAACAGCACGATTTCCTCGGGGTAGTAGAACTCCACGACGTTGCGGGTCTTGCGCGGGCCCATCGGGTGCAGCGTCGAGATGACCAGCACGTTGGGGTACCACTCGACCATCACGTTCGGGTAGTAGGTCAGCCAGATCGCGCCATGCTTGGGCAGCTCGCCGTTGTTGAAGCGCAGCACGGCGTCGTGCCACTTCTGGTAGGTCGCGCTGCCGGGCCGCTTCAGGCCGGCGTGCAGGCCGACGGTCTGCACGCTGTACTGCTCGCCGAACTCCCACTTCAGGTCGTCGCAGGAGACGAAGCTGCCCAGGCCCGGGTGGAAGGGCACGACGTGGTAGTCCTCGAGATAGACCTCGATGAAGGTCTTCCAGTTGTAGTCGCAGTCATGGACCTCGACGTGGTCCAGCATGTAGCCGTCGAAGTTCAGGTCCTGCGAGACGCCGAGGCGTGCGAGATCGGCGCGCACGTCGCGCTCGCCCTCGAACAGCAGGCCGTTCCAGTTCTGCAGCGGCGAACGTTTCAGGTGCAGGCAGGGCTGCTGGGCGAAATGCGGCGCGCCGAGCAGCTCGCCCTTCAGATCGTAGGTCCAGCGGTGCAGCGGGCAGACGATATTGGAGGCGTTGCCGCGGCCGTTCAGCATGATGGCCTGGCGGTGGCGGCAGACGTTGGACATCAGCTCGATGCCCTCCGGATTGCGCACCAGCATGCGGCCTTCTTCCTCGGCGGCCAGCGTATGGTAGTCGCCGACTTCGGGCACCATCAGCGCGTGGCCGACATAGGCGGGGCCCTTCTTGAACAGCAGATCCAGTTCCTGTTGATGCAAGGCCTCGTCGAAGTACGCACGGACGGGCAGCTGTGTATCAGCCGGCGCAAGCTTCAGCGCGGTGCTGAGATTGGACATTATCCCCACTCCCTAATAAACAGGCGAAAGCAGTGAACAACCCAACCATCGAAATTGAAATCGATATGGGAAAGACGGTCAGACCGGGAGCCCGTGGCATGGTGCCGCGGTTTTCGCTGACGAACCGGGGATTGTACCCCAGCCCGGGGATAAGGGCCTGATTTTTTTGCCTTTTTGGCGCGGCCGCGAACATTGGCTGGCCTCGATGTGGCGTTTTGTGCTCACGAACACGCGATGCCGCACGGTGTGCCGGCCGGGCCGCGCCGATCCCCCCATCGGTTCGGGCTTGGCCGGGACGATTTGCCGTAAAATCGCGGTTTCTGGATCAAAACCCCATATGCCAAAGACAACCACCGTGCCGGCCGGCGACGGCGACCAGGTTCCCACCAGCGCGCCGCCAGCCTCGTACGAGGCCGCCATGGCCGAGCTCGAAGCGCTGGTCACCAGCATGGAAAGCGGGGCGTTGCCGCTGGAGGAATCGCTGGCGGCCTACCGGCGCGGTGCCGAACTGGTCAAGTATTGCCAGCAGATGCTCGAGCGCATCGAGCAGCAGGTCAAGGTGCTCGAGGGCGACGCGCTCAAGCCCCTGGCCGAGCCCGGCAGCCAGGCAGATACCGAATGACCGCCTTCGCGCAGTGGATGCAGGACCGCGCCGCCCGTACCGAGGCGGCGCTGGCGGCCGCGTTGCCGGCCGCGGACCGGTTGCCGGCGCGGCTGCACGAGGCGATGCGCTACGCGGCCAT
>NZ_AMPR02000048.1:0-11965 GCF_000307735.3 Cupriavidus sp. HPC(L)
CCGCCACCGCCGCCCCGCATCGTCGACTACCGCCTGCCCGGCATCGATCTGCTGGAACCGGCCGTCGAACACGCCGAGCAGGTCTCCGAACAGCATCTGGCCGAGACCGGCGAGCTGATCGCGCAGCGGCTGGCCGAGTTCAAGGTGCCGGTGTCCGTGGTCGGCGCGTCGGCCGGTCCGGTGATCACGCGCTTCGAGGTCGAGCCCGCGATGGGCGTGCGCGGGGCGCAGGTGGTCGGGCTGATGAAGGATCTGGCGCGCGCGCTCGGCGTCAGTTCGATCCGCGTGGTCGAAACCATTCCCGGCAAGACCTGCATGGGGCTCGAGTTGCCCAATGCCCGCCGCGAGATGATCCGCCTGTCCGAGATCGTCGCCGCCTCGTCGTTCCAGGCCCATGCCTCGCGGCTGGTGCTGGCGATGGGCAAGGACATCACCGGCAATCCGGTGGTCACCGATCTGGCGCGCGCGCCCCACCTGCTGGTGGCCGGCACCACCGGCTCGGGCAAGTCGGTGGCGATCAACGCGATGATCCTGTCGATGCTGTACAAGGCCACGCCGGACGATGTGCGGATGATCATGATCGACCCGAAGATGCTGGAGCTGTCGGTCTACGAGGGCATCCCGCATCTGCTGGCGCCGGTGGTCACCGACATGAAGCAGGCCGCACACGCGCTGAACTGGTGCGTCGGCGAAATGGAGAAGCGCTACCGCTTGATGTCGGCGCTCGGCGTGCGCAACCTCGCCGGCTACAACCAGAAGATCCGCGCCGCCGAGGCCGCCGGCGACAAGGTCCGCAATCCGTTCTCGCTGACGCCGGACGCGCCCGAGCCGCTGTCGACGCTGCCGCTGATCGTGGTGGTGATCGACGAGCTGGCCGACCTGATGATGGTGGCCGGCAAGAAGATCGAGGAACTGATCGCGCGCCTCGCGCAGAAGGCGCGCGCGGCCGGCATCCATCTGATCCTGGCCACGCAGCGCCCGTCGGTCGACGTGATCACCGGGCTGATCAAGGCCAATATCCCGACGCGCGTGGCCTTCCAGGTCTCGTCGAAGATCGACTCGCGCACGATCCTGGACCAGATGGGCGCCGAAAGCCTGCTGGGCCAGGGCGACATGCTGTTCCTGCCGCCTGGCACTGGCTATCCGCAACGCGTGCACGGCGCCTTTGCCGGCGACGATGAGGTCCACCGCGTCGTCGAGCACTGGAAGCAGTTCGGCGAGCCGGATTACGACGACGCCATTCTCGCGCCCGATCCGGCTGAAGCCAGTGGCGGCGATCTGTTCGGCGACGGGCCCGGCGGCGATGCCGAGGCCGATCCGCTGTACGACGAAGCCGCGGCCTTCGTGCTGACGTCGCGCCGCGCGTCGATCTCGGCGGTACAGCGCCATCTGCGCATCGGCTACAACCGTGCCGCGCGGCTGATCGAACAGATGGAAGTGGCGGGGTTGGTTTCGCCGATGGGGCGCAATGGGGCGCGCGATGTGCTGGCGCCTGGGGGGCAGGAGTAGCGCGCGGACGGTGGCGGTTGGCGAGCGCCGCTTGCCCTCTCCCCCGGCCCCTCTCCCGCAAGCGGGCGAGGGGAGCAACCAAGCGCGATAGCAAAGTCCGCCGATGTTCTCCCTCTCCCACTACCCGGAAGGCGGCAAGGGGAGCAAAAAATACCGTCGGTGTTCTCCCTCTCCGGCTACCCGGAGGGCGGGCAAGGGGGGCAAGAAATACCGTCGGTGTTCTCCCTCTCCGGCTACCCGGAAGGCGGGCAACGGGAGCAAAAAAATACCGTCGGTGTTCTCCCTCTCCCGCTTGCGGGAGAGGGCCGGGGAGAGGGCAAACAGCGGCCCAACAGCCCCTTACGCTTGCACTGCCACCACCGGCTCGCCCAGATTCAACATCAACCGATTCGCCCACGCAAAGATCGCAATGGCGTGAATGCCGTCGAGGATCTCGGCATCGCTCAATCCTGCTTCGCGCAGCGCCGCCAGCGACGCCGCGCCGATGCGGTCCGGGTGCTCGGTCAGCGCGACGGAGAAGCGCGCGATGGCCTGCTCACGCGCGGTGGTGCCGGCCGTGCGCGGATTGTCGAAGACCTGCGCGATCGCGTCGTTGCGCTTGGCCAGTTGTTCGAAGCGTTGCGCATGGACCGACGCGCAGTAGACGCAGCCATTGATGCACGACACCACGGTGCTCGCCAGTTCGCGCTCGGCGCGCGCCATGCCGCCGGGCGCGTACATGATCGCGTTGAAGGCCGCCGAACGCTGCCGCAGGATCTCCGGCTGGTGCACCAGGAACAGGTAGTAGTCCGAGACCTTGGCTTTCGGATGGCTTTCCTCGAGCACGGCGATCTGCTCGGGCGTCGCCCGGTCGACCGGCACCACGTCGAGCCATGCCTTCCAGTCCAGCACTTCATTGGTGAAGCCGTTGATGCGAATGATGTCGCCCGGCCTCGTGGTCGCCGCAGCGGCCGGCGCCAGGTCGCTCGGCAGCGCCTCGCCCTGCGACGCGCCGCTCAACGCGCGCAGACCGGCGACCAGCCGCGCCTGGTATGACAGGAAGGCGATCAGCTGCGCCAGCGTCACGACTTCGGGCGTCGACAGTCCGGCGGCCGGCAGGCTCAGCAGCGCGGCGCGGTCGCCTTCGACCGGCTTTTCGATCAGCTTGCGCGTGAAGGCCAGCATCGCGCGCAGCCGCGCATCGGCGACGGCATCGAGACGCGCACCGTCGGCCGCCGCCACCGTCTCGGCATCGGCGCCGGCCGCGCGCAGCCGATCCAGATAGTGCGCGGCCAGTTCGGCCGACGGCGTCAGCCGCGACGCATACAGCGCGACCGCGAGGCGTTCGGTCAGCGACAGGCCGGGCAGGGCCGGATCGAACATCGTGCGATAGCTGCCCTCGGTCGCGACGGCGACCTTGTCGCGCTGATGACGCAGCGCATGCGTGGCACTGCCGGCGGCAAGGCCCGCGAGGCGGTCGATCAGGTCGAGTTCGGCGGTGGCGTTGGCTGGGGTGGACGAAGCAGTCATGGTGTCGGAAGGAAAAAGCCAGAAAAGTCAGCGGTCAGCGAAGGAACAGGGTTCGGCGCTTGCCAGCGAATCCGTCGTCCCCGCGCACGCGGGGACCCAGTGACTTCCAAAGACGCTGGGTTCCCGCCTTCGCGGGAACGACATCACGGCCGATCGTGTTCATTGCCCTTGAAGCGCAGGCGGCGGCGCCGGCGTCCATTCGTCGCCGTAGAGCTCCGGCTCGGCATAGGCCTGCAGCACGGCGAAATGGGTCTCGACGTCTTCCTGGTACAGCAGCGCGGCGATGCCTTGGCCCAGCCGGCGCGCGCCGTCGCTGATGGCCGGGATGTCGCCCGAAATCGTGCCGTGCGACAGCGCGGCCGGATAGCAGAAGCAGTGCACGCGCGACAGGCCGGGGCAGGCGCCAGGCGTCTTCTCCTGGAATTCGAATACCGGGCCCAGGTCGGGCGAATCGCGCAGTTCCGGGTCTTCCTGGCCGGCCGGCGGCTGGAAGCGGTCGCCCCACAGCCGGATCTGCGGTGCGATGACCGAGAACTCCGGACGCGCACCGAAATCGACGCGAAAGCCCGTCGACAGCAGCAGGAAGTCGAGCTCGAACACGCCCTTGGCGGTGTGCACGCGCAGCGTATCGCTGTCGCCCCCGCCGCCAACCCCGCCGCGGACTTCGACTCGCTCGATCGGGCAGCCGACATGGAAGCGCGCATTGTCGTGGCGCGACACGCGCAGCGTGCTGCCGCGCGGCGGCGGCACCTGTTCGCTGTTGATGTAATGGCGCAGCCGCCATTTCCACTGATCGGGCAGTCCGTAGTGGCCGTGCGTCAGCCCGGGGTTGCCCGAGCCCTTGCTCTTGTTGATGCGCGGAATCTCGGCGCGGCGGATCAGCAGGTCGACGCTGGCCGCGCCGGCCTCCAGCGCGGTCGCGGCACTGTCCATCGCCGATGCGCCGGCCCCAACCACGCCGACGCGCTTGCCGCGCAGCAGGCGGTAATCCATCGGATCGGACGAGTGCGCCCACAGATGGGCCGGCAGGTCCTGCGCGAAGGATGGCAGCAGCGGGCCGCCCAGGCCATCGCGCCCGGTGGCCAGCACCACGCGCCGCGCCATCACGCGCCGTGGGCCGGCGGGTGTGGTCATCCGCAGTTCGACCAGGCCGTCGGCGCGGGGCAGCACGGTATCGACGGTGTGTTCGTTGGCCACGTCCAGATCGAGCACCTGCCGATACCAGCGCAGATAGTCCATCCATTGCAGGCGCGGAATCTTGTCGAGCGCGTCCCATGCCGCCGTGCCGAATTGCGCCTCGAACCAGGCGCGGAACGTCAGCGCGGGCAGGCCGAGCGCCGGGCCGGTCAGCTGCTTGGGCGAGCGCAAGGTTTCCATGCGGGCGGTCGTTGCCCAGGGTCCTTCGAATCCCGCCGGGGCACGGTCGAAGATGCGCGCAGCGATACCGAGGTGCTTCAGCGTCGCGCTGGCGGCCAAGCCGGCCATGCCGCCGCCGATGATGGCGACGTCGAGCACCGGCGCGCCGTCGAACTGGCGCGGCGGCACCCACGGCTTGGCGGGCAGGTCCAGCCAGGCGAGGTCCTGGCGCAGGCGGGCTTCCAGCGCGGGCAGGCCGGCGGGAGCGGAAGACAGTGTGGAATCGGTCGTGGACATCGAGAGCACTTCAGGCTGACATCAATCGTTCTGTCGGGATAGGGCGGGACGGGCCGGCCCGCGTGCGGTGCCGGCGTCGCTGACCGCTTCGGATTGCGGCACCAGCGGCGGCACCAGCGGCGCCAACGGCATCACGCTGTCGCCCTCGCGCGGGTCTCGCCGAACGAAGCCCGGCAACAGCCGCGCCGCGGCCAGCGCCAATTGCTCGGTCAGGCTCTGCACCGCCGGCGTCGGCGGCCGTCCCTGCGGCGTGATCACGCAGAAATGGAAGGGGATCGGCACGTCGATCGGCCGCACCGCCACGCCATCGACCGGAAAGCCATAGGCGGTGACAGGCTCGAGCACGGCCAGCCCCAGCCCGGCGCGCACCAGCGCCAGCGCGTTCAGCGAGGTATTGGTATCGATCCGGCGCGGCACCGCGATGCCGGCGCTCTCCAGCGCCCGGTCCACCAGCTGGCGCAGCCGGTAGGGGTTCTGCATCGTCACCAGCGCGCGTTCGGCGCAGGCGGCCAGCGGCACGGTATCGGCGGCCGCCAGTGGATCGTCGGCTGCCAGCGCGGCGACGCATTGGACCTCGCCGATCCAGTGCACCGCCACGCCGCGATGCTCGAGCGGGAGGCTGGTGACGCCGGCCTCGGCGGCGCCAGTCAGCACCGCGTGCACCACCTTTTCGGGCGAGGCGCTGTGCAGATGGATCTGCGCCGGCAGCGCCGGATCGGCGGCCAGGGCGGCGGGTACCAGGCCGGCGGCCAGCGCCGGCGTTGCCACCACGTTGAGGGAGCGGCTGCCTTCGCGGCCGATCACCGCGGCGCTGGCACGGATCTGCTGCATGCCGAGCAGCACCGGCTCGACTTCCTCGTACAGCAAGAAGCCGCGCTCGGTCGGGCTGACGCGCGGTCCGCTGCGGGCGAACAGCGCAAAGCCAAGCTCGCTCTCCAGCTCCTGGATCGAGCGCGTGATCGCCGGCTGCGAGCGGCCCAGCAGGCGGCCGGCGGCGGTGACGCTGCCGGTCGACATCACTGCGGCGAAGGCTTCGAGCTGGCGGATTTCCATGGCAGGTGAGTATGCGTATATCGCATTCTTGCGCGCTTATGATGCCAAAGGCAAATACTATTTCGGCATACGCTTCTGCGACCGGGGGCGAGCGGGCGTCCTGCTGCGGGGGCCGGCCCGGCGGTGGGTCGCTATCATGAGCCGATCGTTCGCGTGGAGAAATGCGATGAAGGAATCATGCGGCCGGCCTTTCGGTCCCCGATGGAGACCGCTGTCGAGCCTGCTGATGGCGCTGTCAGTCGCGGTGCTGCTCGGATGCGGCATGCCGCTTTCCGGCTGGGCGCAGGGCGATCCGCCCGCCGCCAACGCCCCGCTGAAGGTCGGCTCGAAGCGCTTTACCGAGTCCTACATCCTCGGCGAAATCCTGACCCAGAGCGCGGCGAGCGCCGGGCCCGCCCGCCATCTGGCGGGACTCGGCAATACCGCAATCGTGTTCGCCGCGCTGCGCGCCGGCAGCATCGACCTGTATCCGGACTACACCGGCACCGTCGCTGCCGAACTGCTGAAGCTGCCGGCCACCGCGACGCTGGCGCAGATCAACGCGGCCCTCGCGCCACTGGGGCTGGGCGCCGCGGTGCCCTTCGGTTTCCAGAACACCTATGCGATCGCCGTGCGCGGCGAGGGCGGCAAGGGGGGAGGCAGCGCCCAGGCCGCCGCGGCGCCCGACAACCTGCGCACACTGTCCGACCTGGCTCGCGCACCGGGGCTGCGGCTCGGCCTGTCGCACGAATTCCTCGGCCGCGCCGACGGCTGGCCCACGTTGGCCAGCCGCTATGGCCTGCCCCAGCAGCCGGTCGGGCTGGACCACGGCATTGCCTACGAAGCGCTGGTGGCCGGACAGGTCGACGCGATCGACATCTATTCGACCGACGCCAAGATCCGCGCCTATCGGCTGCGCGTGCTTGACGACGACCGCCAGGTGTTTCCGCGCTATGACGCGATCGTGCTGTATCGGCTCGATGTGCCGCAGCGCCATCCGGCCGCATGGCGTGCGATCGCCGAGCTCGAAGGCCGTATCGACGGCGAACGGATGATCGCGATGAATGCGCAGGCGGAGCTCGATGGGGCCAGCTTCGCGGCGGTGGCGCGGCGGTTTCTGGCGGGCGAGCGTGGGGCCGAGGAAAAGTCGGCGCAGATGTCCGGGGAGATCTCGGAGGGCAACGCGGCCGACAAGCGGGCAGGGCTGTTAGGCGCCTTGCTCGGCCCGGATACCTGGCGGCTGACCCGCCAGCATCTGGCGCTGGTAGCCGGCGCGGTCGGGGCCGCGGTGGTGGTCGGTGTGCCGCTGGGCGTCGTCGCGGCGCGCCGACGGCGGCTGGGGCAGGTCGTGCTGGCGATCGCCGGCATGTTGCAGACGATCCCGTCGCTCGCGCTGCTGGCCGGGCTGATTCCGCTGCTTGGCCGCATCGGCCTGTGGCCGGCGATGGTCGCGCTGTTTCTGTACGCCTTGCTGCCGATCGTGCGCAATACCTGCACCGGGCTGCAGCAGGTACCGGCCGGCCTGTCGGACGCCGGCCGCGCGCTGGGGCTGACCGCCCGCCAGCGCCTGCGTCATGTCGAACTGCCGCTGGCGCTGCCGGTGATCCTGGCCGGCATCAAGACCGCGGTCGTGATCAGCGTCGGCACCGCCACCGTGGCCGCCTTCGTTGGTGCCGGCGGCTATGGCGAACGCATCGCCACCGGCCTTGCGCTCAACGATGACACGCTGCTGCTGGCCGGTGCGATACCGTCGGCGCTGCTCGCGCTGCTGGCGCAGGGCCTCTTCGAGGCCGCCGAGCGCTGGGTGCTGTTCCGCGGCCAGCGCGCGGCCAGGAACGATCAGAAGTGATGGCGCATGCCGACCATCACGCCGACGCGCGTGGTGCTGTCGACGTCGAGCGCCGGCGTGCCGGCCCAGTACTCGGTCTCGCGACCGACCGCGCCACCGCGCGCCCGTGCGGCATCGGCCTCGACGTAGACGTGGGTGCGCTTCGATAGCGCATAGTCGGCCACCACCGCGATGCTGTCGGCATTGCCGCTGCCCAGCGGCACCGGCACGTCCTGGAACTGCGTGGCGACGTTGCCGTTCTGCCAGTAGCGGTAGTAGGCCCCGGACAGATGCAGCGCCGGCGTCAGCTGATAGCCCAGCCCCGCGAAGGCGATCGCATGGCGCGCATCGGTCGCCGATTCGCGCCGGCCCATATGGCCGAGGAACGCCTTGGCCTTGCCGAACGCATACGAGCCGCCGACCGTGTAGTTGCGCACGGTGCCGCTGCCATCGTCGTTCTTGCGCTGGTCGTAGGCAACGCCGAAGGCGACCGGTCCCTGCTGGTACAGCGCGCCGCCGCCCAGCGTGGTGCCGCGGACCATGCTGCCGGGCTGCTCGCCGGCGCCGTAGTCGAGCTGCACGGTCAGCGGACCCATCGTGCGCTGGTAGACCACGCTGTTGTTGATGCGGTAGTCCTGGATAAAGATGTCGCCGCCCAGGTACAGCGGGTCCGACCAGAAGTTGCCCCAGCCCTGGTCGAGCGGATTGAAGGCCCAGCCGATATTGTTCAGTGCGTTGTACTGCCGCCCGAAGGTCAGGCTGCCCCAGTCGCCCTTCAGGCCGACATAGGCCTGCCGGCCGAAGAACGCGTTGTAGCCGAGGCGGCCGTCGTCGCTGCCGACGCCCGCTTCCAGCTGGAAGATCGCGTGATTGCCGCCGCCGAGGTCTTCGTCGCCTTTCAGGCCGAAGCGGCTGCCGACCATGCCGCCGGACACCAGCCCGACCTGATCGTTGTGATGGCCGTCGAGATTCGAGGTGTAGCGCACCGCCGAGCTGACGATGCCGTACAGCGTGACGCCGGGCTCGGCTTGCGCGGCGCCTGGGAGAGCGGCGACGGGCAATAGCCCGGCCGCCAGCAGCCAGGGGCTGGCTGTCTTCTTCATGGATTGTCCTCCGAGGTCGGACCCGTCCGGCGCACGGGGCGCCGGCGGACCCGTCAGGCCGATGGCCTGCGGTACCAGTCCCGCGCGGGCACGCGGGTCGTCATCGGGACGCGCGCGATGGCGCCTATCCCGGGCGAGGGTCGAAGTGGGCGACGTTGCCTTGCTGGCGGCGAATGCCGGCAGTGGAGCCGGGCAAGCCTGCGCGATGCCGGACAGTCCGGCGCCGCTAGAGTGGGCCCGAAGGCCTGATGGTGGGTTCGCCGGCGCCCACCTCGCGCGTCGTTCCGGCTATCGCAGGGCGGACGGTGAAGGCATGTTCCGGGTCGTCCCCGGTACGGCGAACGGGCCGTAGTTTACCTGCTTTGCCGAGCGGGCCCGAAAAACGCGGTTTTGACCGCTCGATGACCCGCGCCATCGCCCGGCCGAAACTGGCTCGACGGAATACCCGGCAGGACGACTGAAATGTGATGTTTAAATAATTTTTCTAAAAATAGACGATATTAAATCGGTAAACAGGTGCGTTTAAACGCATAGGAGATCCGCGATGGCGTTGAGAAACGCCTTCCAGGACTTTGGTCGTACGGGTGCACTTCAGCGCAATGCAGACGCGGCCGAAGAGTAGGGCTCGGATCCGGCTACCGCCTCTCGGTACCCTCATACGAAGAAAACTCAGTTTCCGCCATATCGTGGTCAAAGGATGGCGCGCAGGCCGCGGTGGAGCAAGCGAACTGCTCGATGAACCGAGATGTCAACGCGCCATCGCCGCCAGTCCCTGCTCGAGATCCGCAATCAGGTCGCGCGGATCCTCGAGGCCGATATGCAGCCGGACGATCGGCCCGCGCGCCGACCAGTCGTCGACGCTGCGAGCGCGCCCCAGGTCGGACAGCGTGGCCAGGCTCTCGTAGCCGCCCCAGGACGCGCCGATGCCGAACAGCGTCAGTGCGTCGATGAAGCGCTCGGCGGCTGCCAGCCCGTGCCCGCGCAGTTCGAAGGAAAGCAGGCCGTTGGTACCCGTGCAATCGCGCTGCCACAGCGCATGGCCTGGATCGCCGGGCAGTGCGGGGCAGAAGACCGTGGCGACCTCCGCGCGCTGCGTCAGCCAGTCGGCCACCGCTAGCGCATTGGCCTCGTGCATCGCCAGCCGCGGCGCCAGGCTGCGGATGCCGCGCAGCACCAGATAGGCGTCGTCCGGGCTGACCGCGATGCCGAAGCTGTCGGCCAGCGTGGACAGCGGCTGCCAGGCGTCCTTGGTGGTCGTCACCGTGCCCATCATCACGTCGGAATGGCCCGACAGGTATTTGGTCGCGGCCATGATGGAGACATCGGCGCCGAGCGCCAGCGGCCGGTATTGCAGGCCGGAGCCCCAGGTGTTGTCGGCCACCAGCAGCAGCCCGCGCCGGCGCGCCAGCGCCGACAGTTGGCGCAGGTCGCACATCTCGTAGACCAGCGAGCCCGGGCATTCGGCGTACAGCATGCGCGTGGCCGGTTCGATGCGGGCCTCGATATCGCTGCCGTCGGCGGCGTAGAAATCGACGCGGATGCCGTGGTCGCGCAGGAAGGTGTTGGCCAGATTGCGCACCGGTTCGTAGACGCAGTCGGCCATCAGCACATGGTCGCCCGGACGCAGATAGGCCAGCAGCGTCATGCCGATTGCCGCCAGCCCGGTTGGATACAGCCGCGTGCGGTAGCCGCCTTCGAGCGCGCAGACCGCGTCCTCGAGCGCGAAGCTGGTCGGCGTGCCGCGCGCGCCGTAGGTGAACAGGCGTTCCTCGCCGCGCCGGGCGCGCGCCTCGCGCTGCTGCGCGACGGTGTCGAACAGCACGGTACTGCTGCGCACCACCGGCGGATTGACCGGGCGGCCGCCTGGGTAGTCGAGCGCCTTGCCGGCGTGGATCAGCGTGGTCAGCGGCGAATGTCTGGTGGGATCGGGCATGGCGTCAGAGCGGCATCAAGGCGGCCATCACGGCGGAGCGGCGGCGCCGAATGGATGCGGAATGGTGTGAGACGGAAGCGGCGGAGGCGGGTGACCCAGGCGCGGTGCCGGCCGCGAACGGACCCGGCACCGCGCAACGGCGTCGGCATCGGCAATCAGTCGATCTTCGCGCCCGACAGCTTGACGATGCGCGACCACTTCGCGATATCGCTCTTGAGCTGCGCCGCGAAGGCCTCGGGCGTGCTGGCCACGACCTCGCTGCCGCCGTCGTGGATCAGCTTGACGACCTCGGGCGACTGCAGCACCTGCACGATCGAGGCGCGCAGGTAGGCGACGCGCTCGGGCGAGGTGCCGGCTGGCGCGAAGATGCCGTACCAGTCCTCGAAGCTGGCGTTCTTGTAGCCGAGCTCGTCGAGCGTCGGCACCTTGGCGAATACGCCGAGGCGCTTCGGGCTCGTCACCGCCAGCACACGCATCTTGCCGTTCTGCACGAAGCCTGCGACCGACGACGTCGACGTGATCAGCGTCGCCACCTGGCCGCCGAGCAGGTCGGTAATGGCCGGGCCTGCGCCCTTGTAGGGCACATGCGTCAGCGCAATCTTGTGGTCCTTGTCGAGGACGACGCCGACCAGATGCGACAGCGTGCCATTGCCCGGCGTCGCATAGGTCAGCTTGCCCGGCTCGGCTTTGGCCTGCGTGACCAGGTCGGCAAAGGTCTTCAGCGGCGAATCGGCGGCAACGACGATGGCCAGTGGCGCGGCATTGAGTTGCGTGATCGGCGTGAAGCTCTTGACCGGATCGAAGCCGGCCGACGAGTACAGCGTCGGATTGACCGCCATCAGCGAGACCTGCGAAGTCAGCAGCGTATAGCCGTCGGGCTTGGTCTCGGCCACCAGCTTCGCGCCGATATTGCCGCCGGCACCGCCGCGGTTGTCGACGACCGCGGGCTGGCCGGTGACGGCGGCCAGCTTGTTGGTGACGATGCGCGTGATCGCATCGTTGCCGCCGCCAGCGGGGAAGGGCGACACAAAGCGGATCGGCTGGCTCGGATAGCCGCCGACCGGCGCCAGCGGCTGTGCGCTGGCGATCGGGGCCGCGGCCAGTTGCACCGCGGTCAGCAGGCTGAGCATCGACAGGGATATGGTTCTTTTCATGGGGACTCCTCCAGGCGGGGTGGGTACTACGGCAGGCGGTAGCTGCCCAGCTCCGCGTCGTCGAGCTGGGAGATCAGATTGGTTTCCCACGCCAGGTACTGGCGGGCGGCGGCCTTGTTGCCGTCGTGGCGGTCGTGCACGAAGAACAGGTAGTCGATGCAGTCGCGGTCGGCGGGCTCGTTCGGCGACGCGGCCAGCGGCAGGCCCGCGGCCTTCCACGCCGCGATGCCGCCGTCGAGCACGC
>NZ_AMPR02000047.1:0-11989 GCF_000307735.3 Cupriavidus sp. HPC(L)
CCTGCGGCAACGGCGCCGCCTGGGGCCGCGCGGTGGGTGGCGGCGAGGGCGGCTGCACGGCGCAGGCGCTCAGCAGGCAGGCGGCAACCGTGCCGGCCAGCGCCGAAACACGACCGCGCAGCGCGGTCGACACAGCCGCCGGTAAACCTGCCAGGCGCTGTGGAAAATCATGTGAGAAACGATGTGAATAACGCTGTGGAAATCCGGGTGGCAAGGCGCGCATCGGCATGACCTGAAAACGGCGGGCTACGACGAGGGATGGGCGCGCAATGGCGCTGGAAGGCCCGCGGAAGGCGGAAAAAACGCGGAAAAACGCGGCAAGGAACGCCGAACCGGCATGCCGCACGAGGCATCGCGACGCCGCTTCGGGCGCCGCACGGCCCGGGGGCCGATGCCGGTGGAAAAACGGGGAAAAGCCTGGCGGCTGCGCTGTGGATAACATTTCCCGCCCAGTGCCCCACGCTCGCCTTGCGGCGTCAGGCGGTGGCACGGCGGGACCATGTAGAACCGGGCTGGTCGGTACCGCCCGACAGCTTACTGATTGACGGCGTCCTTGAACTTCTGGCCGGCCTTGAACTTGACCGTCTTGGCGGCTTCGACCTTGATTTCTTCGCCGGTACGCGGGTTGCGGGCCATGCGTTCGCCACGCTCGCCCTGGCTGAACGTGCCAAAGCCGATCAGGCTCAGCGTGTCGCCCTTGGCGACGGCGTCCATGATGGCGTTCAGCGTCACGTTCAGTGCCTGCTCGGCCTTGGCCTTGGTCAGACCATCCACACCCGCTGCGATCGCGTCGATCAGTTCGGTTTTCGTCATGCTTCACTCCGTATCGAGTTGAAAAAACACATTGCCTCCCGCCCGCCCGGTGTGCCGGACGTGGCCCCGGAAAAGGCGCTGCGGGCCACATCATACCGTGTCACGCCAGCCGGTCCCCGCGCGACATTGTTACAGCAACCCTTGGCTGGACAAGGCCTGCGGGGGTGGGAGCGGGGATCGGAACGGTTTACGTGCGGTATACGCGGCCATGCAGGCAACCGTATACCCGGTCGTTTGCGCGGCCGGTTGCGCGCCGATTGCGCGGCCGTATACGCCCCGTGGCGGCGCGGCCTGCCAGGGAGGTGCCATGTGCCGTCCAGAGCGTTAACCGGCCTCTGGGCGGCTCCCAGGGGCTCTGAGGCCCTCTGGTCGCGTTGCGGGCGCGTCCCGGGTGGCGTTCCGACCGTATACGCGGGTTTGTCGGCAATCGGCTTTCAAGGTTCAGGCGTATACCACGACTCGAACCATGGCCTTGCCCGGCCGTATACGCCTCGCGGGTATACGCCTTCCGATGCAGGTAAACGCAGCCGGCAGGGTTTACGTCGTTTTTCCCGTTTTTCTTCGCAGCCGACAGGGGGACGTAGTCCCTTTGGTTTAGATAGTTCTTTTGATGTATACGGATAGTAGTAGTAGGTAAACCCACCCCTCTTCTGTGGACAAGTCAGTATACGTCAGTCGAATCAATGGTTTACCGAATGCAGAACCATCGGGACGAAATCCCGGGGCTGGTGGATGACTCCGCCGTTTGGTGGAGGGCCCGCCGAACAGGCTAGGACTTATGCCTGAGGCATCCCCATGCCAGCCCCAGGCGGCCCACATCAAACCCGCGTGCTTATCCACAGAAGTAGGCGGGGTTGTCCACAGAACGGGCCCCGTCGCGACCCCTGGCGAGTGGTATACCTCGGGGAATGGCGTGCGTCCGATGGACCGCTTCTTGCACGTTGCTGCGTTAACCGATCGCCCGCCGCTGCCAGGCGGGTTCAGGCGGGTTCAGGCGGAGCCGGGGCGCGCCAGGTATACGCCACGCACCGTCACGCGGCGCGGGTATCATCCCGCATCGCCGGCCGGCAATGCGCCGGCATCGGGCACACGACCAGCAGACAGACCGAACGACGGTAAACAGGATGGATATGGCCGAACAGTCGAAGCGCAAGCAGGACAGCAAGGGGGAAAAGAGCGACAAGGCGGGCAAGGCCCCGAAGGCGCAAAAGGCGGAGAAGGTCGAGAAGGCCGAAAAAGACAAGAAGCCCAGGACCGCCAAGGACCGCATCGAGGTCCGCCAGTCCGGCGTGCACGGCAAGGGCGTCTATGCGATCGCGCCGATCGCCGCCGGCGAACGGATCATCGAATACAAGGGCGAGCGGATCTCGTGGGAGACCGCGCTGGACCGGCACCCGCACGACCCGAACGATCCGAACCACACGTTCTATTTCAGCCTCGAGGGCGGCGACGTGCTCGACGCCAAGTTTGGCGGCAACCGTTCGCGGTGGATCAACCATGCCTGCGAACCGAACTGCGAGGCGCGCGAGAAGAAGGGCCGCGTGTTCATCCACGCGCTGCGCGATATCGAACCGGGCGAGGAACTGTTCTACGACTACGGGCTGGTGATCGACGCCCGCTATACGAAGAAGCTGAAGAAGGAGTTCGAGTGCCGCTGCGGCAGCCCGAACTGCCGCGGCACCATGCTGGCGCCCAAGGACCGGCGCTGACGTCTTGCCACCGGGCGGGCCAGCGCCCTTAGCCTGCGCCCGGCGCCTCGCACGGGATCCGGATCACGAAGCGCATGTTGGCGCGTGCCGTGCCGTCGGCGCGCTGGGATTCGAGTTGGGTTTCGCGCTGGGATTCGGTATCGGGCACGTCCTCGATGCTGATGCTGCCGTGATGCAGGCTGATGATCTCGTGCACGATCGCCAGCCCCAGCCCGGCGCCGCCCGGCGTGGCCTCGGGACTGCGTCCGGGAACATGGTCGCCGCGGAAGAAGCGCTTGAACACCTCCTCGCGCCGCGCCGGCGCAATGCCGGGCCCGTTGTCCTCGACCATCACCACCGCCATGCCCCGATGGCCGATCGCCTCGCCGCCGGCGCGCACGGTGATCCGGCCGCCGGCCGGCACGTACTTGACCGCGTTGTCGATCAGATTGTTCAGCGCCTCGCGCAGCAGCAGCCGGTTGCCGCGCACCATCGACGGCGCGGTGCCGGTAAAGGTCGGCCCCGGCAGCGTTTCGAAGCCCAGGTCGATATGGCGCGCCAGCGCCTGCGGCACCCATTCGGCGCCGGTCTCGAAGGCCAGCGTGGCCAGGTCGAAATGCTCGATCGGTCCGAGCCGCTCCAGCGACAGGCCGGGCTCGGCGCGCGCCAGCGACAGCAGCTGATTCGACAGCCGCACCGCCCGGTCCGCGGCCGATTGCAGCTCGCGCAGCGCGTGGCGGGCCACCTCGGCGTTGTCGGCCTCGACCGCCCGGTCGGCATGCAGCTTGACCGCGGTCAGCGGCGTGCGCAGCTGGTGGGCGGCGTCGGCGATGAACTTGCGCTGGGCGTCGAGCGCGTCGCGCAGCCGTGCCAATAGCGCATTGAGCGCGCGGATCAGCGGCTCGACCTCGGCCGGTACCTGGGTCTCGTCGAGCGAGGCCAGCGAGCGCGCGGTCTGCCGGTTCAGCTTGTCGGTCAGGATCTGCAGCGGCACCAGCTCCTCCTTCAGCACGTGCGACAGGATCAGGCTGCCGACCAGCAGCAGCAGGATCAGCGGCACCGACACCGACAGCAGGATTTCGTTGGCCGCGGTCTCGCGCCGGTCCAGCAGTTCCGCGACCTCGACGACGATCGGGCCGCGCGAGGGGGCGGCGGCGGCCTGCGGCACACTGGCCGCGCCGTTCGCCGCGCTGGCGGCCACGCTGTTTGCGATGCTCGCGGCAACGTCCGCGGCAACGTCGATGTCGCCATCGGCCGGCGCGGCCGGCACCGGATCGAGATGCACCGGCAGCCGCACCGCCCGTACCTGCCGCCCGCTGAACCAGGCGTAGAACAGCCGCGCGTCGTGCAGCGTGGTCTGGCCGGTACCGTAGCCAAGCCAGGTGTCCATGCCGCCGATCAGCCCGTCGGGTCCGTGGATGCGCCAGTAGATGCGGTCGCTGCCCTCGGCCTCGACCAGGGTCTGCGCGATCGCGGGGATATCGTGTTCGAGCCGGGGACCGGCGATGCGGATCTGCTGCGCGATATTGTTGGCGACGCCGTACAGCGCGCGGTCGAACACCTGCGTGGTGTAGTGGGCCGCGAGCCAGTAGGACAGCGAGCCGCTGGCGAGCACCAGCGCGAACAGCGGCGTGGCCAGCGCGCGCAGCAGGTGGATGCGCAGGCTTTGCGTGGAAGCGAGGCGCACCTGCTGGGGGCCGCCGCTCGGGCCTGTCCCTCCGGTACCGCCCGGGCCGCCCGCGCCGCCGGATGGGCCCTCGCCGCGCGCGCTCCGCAGAGGCGCCTGGAGCCGCCGCACGCCGTGCCTCGCGCTAGGCCTGGCCGCGGCTTTGCAGCAGGTAGCCGAAGCCGCGTACCGTCACGATCTCGACGTCGCTGTCCTCGAGCTTCTTGCGCACGCGATGGACGTAGACCTCGATCGCGGTATCGCCGACGGTGTCGCCGCCATCGCCGGCCGGATGGGCGAAGGTGGCCAGGTGGTCCTGCAGCTGGGCCTTGCTGACGACGCGCCCCTGCCGCTGCAGCAGCAGCTCCAGCACCGCGAACTCGCGCGGCGACAACTCCAGCGGCTTGCCGTCGAGGAACATGCGCCGGTCGCTGCCCGACAGCCGCAGCCGGCCCAGCCGCACGTCGCGGTCGGGCGCCGCCTCGCCGTGCTGGCTGCGGCGCAGCAGCACGCGCACGCGCGCCTCCAGTTCGGGAAAGGCGAAGGGTTTGACCAGATAGTCGTCGGCGCCGGCGTTCAGGCCGGACAGCTTGTCCTCGAGTTCGTCGCGCGCGGTCAGGATCAGCACCGGGGTGGTGCGGTTGCGCGCGCGGTAGCGCGACAGCAGCGTCATGCCGTCGATGCCGGGCAGGCCCAGGTCGAGGATCACCAGGTCGTGCTGCTCCTTGAGCAGATGCTCGGTGGCATAGACCCCGTCATGGACGACGCGCACCTGGTGGCCCGCCTGGAACAGGCCAGCTTCGACGCCGCTGGCGATCTGGCGGTCGTCTTCGATCAACAGGATGCGCATGGGCGAAAGGTTCGGCTACGGTTCGGCAGGGAATGCTGTGGCGGGCGCCGGAGGGAGCGCGGCTGGCGTCGCGCTTCGGGTGCCGGGGCCCCGCCTGGCCGCCGATTGTACCGCGCGTGGCGCGGGCCTTCCTTTCGATTGGCTTGCGATCCGGGACCACGGCGGGTCCCGGGGACAACAGGATCGGCGTTGCGGTACGCCGGCGGTTCAGCGCCTGGCGAGTGTCGCCGCGGCCTGCTCGATGAAGCGGGCCAGGTCGATATCGCGCTGGGTCAGGCCGTTGGCGTCATGGGTCGACAGCGTGATGTCGACGCGGTTGTACACGTTGAACCATTCGGGATGGTGGTCGGCCTTCTCGGCCTGCATCGCCACGCGGGTCATGAAGGCGAAGGCGGCGTTGAAGTCGGCGAAGGTGAAGCGCTTGTGGATCGCGTCGCGGTCGGGGACCGCGTTCCACCCGGGCAGCGACGCCAGCAGCGGCGCGCGTTCCTGTTCGGACAAGGGGGAAAGAGCGGGTGAGGTCATGATGGCAAGGCCCGTAAATGAGGGAATCGGAACAAGGCAGAGCCGGCCCGCCCGACCATCGCGGTCGGACATGCCGGCATTGTTTCATAAAGCGGGAAACGCGGCGGCGTCAGATATCGTCGCTGTCGCCCCAGCCCTCGCGATTGCCCGCCTGCAGCACCAGGTCGCCATCGGCGATGTCGCCCGCGCCCAGCGTCGGCTGCTGGCGCAGCTCGGCGTACAGAGGCGTGAAGTCCGGGCGGGTCGCGTCGAACAGCTGTTCGAAGCTGTCGATGACGAAGTAGGTCTTCTGGAAGGTGTCGATGCGGTAGCGGGTCCGCATGATGCGGCGCACGTCGAAGCCGATCCGGTTCGGGCTGGCCGAATCCAGGCTGTAGATCGACTCGCCCTGGCTCGAGACGATGCCGGCGCCGTAGATGCGCAGGCCCTCGGGCGTGCGGATCAGGCCGAACTCGACGGTGTACCAGTACAGCCGCGCCAGCATGTCCAGCGCGCCCATGCCGGCAGCCTTCAGGCCGCCCTGGCCGTAGGCCTGCATGTAGTCGGCGAACACCGGATTGATCAGCAGCGGTACATGGCCGAACACGTCGTGGAAGCAGTCCGGCTCCTGCAGGTAGTCCAGCTGCTCGGGCTTGCGCATCCACCAGCTGGCCGGGAAGCGCCGGTTGGCCAGATGCTCGAAGAAGACCTCGTCGGGCACCAGGCCCGGCACCGCCACCACCTGCCAGCCGGTGGCGGCCATCAGCTTGTCGTTCAGCCGGGCGAAGTCGGGTACGCGGTCGGCGTCCATGCCCAGCGTGTCCAGGCCGCGCAGGAACTCGTCGCAGACCCGGCCGCGCAGCATCGACGCCTGGCGCGCATACAGCTGGCGCCAGACGGCGTGGTCGGCGTAGGTGTAGCGGTGCAGCGGCTGCGCGATCGTGAAGTCGGGGTTCAGGTCCGGGTCGGACAGCAGCCCGGCTTCGAACTGTTCCTTCAGCTTGTCGGTCAGCGTGCCGGTGAAGGCGGGGCTGGCCGTGGCTTGCTGCTCTGGGGTCTGGTCGAGGATCGCTTCCATCTGCTTGTCTCCGGCGATTCGGTGCGGGTCGGGCCCGGTTTCGTTTGCGATATTGCCGCACGCGGGTCGTCGTGCATGCGGGATTTCTGCAAAGTCTACCGAGATGGCGCTGCAAAGAGCCCGCAAAAACGGCTTGGATTGCCGTTCCGATGCGGGTAATCTGCATAAAACGCAAAACCGATGCAGGATCTTTGTATGCTGAGTCTGGACAACTTCGATCTCGCCCTGCTGGCCGCGCTGCAGACCGACGGCCGCAGCACCCACCAGCAGCTGGCCGAGCAGGTCCATCTGTCGCCCAGCCAGGTGGGCCGGCGCATTGCGCGGCTGGAGGCCGAGGGCGTGATTGCCGGCTACCGCGTGGTGCTGTCGCCGCCCGCGCTGGGACTGGGCGTGCTGGTCTTCACCAGCGTCAAGCTGGCCCACCACGGCGACACCGCGATCGAGCGCTTCAAGGAGGAGATCCTGCTGCTCGAGGAAGTGCAGGAGTGCTACTCGGTCGCCGGCGAGGCGGACTACCTGCTGCGCATCGTCGTCACCGACCTGCCGGCGCTGGCCGATTTCACCATGCGCAAGCTGATGCGGGTGCCGGGCGTCGAAAGCGTGCGCTCGAATATCGTGCTGACCGCGCTCAAACGCGAAGGCGCGCTGCCGCTGTCCCATCTGCGCTAGGCCCGGTGCGTGCGGCTCGTGCGCCGACCCGTCGGTCGGCTTGCGCGCGGACGCCTCGCATGTCACTCTCGCCAGGTGCCCGCTGATGCACCGCAGCGGGGCCGACCATGCGGAGAGGGACGAGAGATGCGAGACCGGGCCACGGGCTTTGGCGGGGAAGGCGAACAGGACGTCGTGGGCAAAACGGGGATGGAAGACCCGCCGAACAGGGCGAGGACCGATGCCCGCGGACCGGCCCGCCGGCGCCTGTTTCCGCATGTCGTGGCGGCCTGTTCGCTGGCGCTGGGCGCCCACGCCGCGCTGGCGGCGCAACTTACCCGCGTTTCGCCGGAAGGCCAGGTCTCCAAGGTCCGCCAGGTCACGCTGCGCTTCGACCAGTCGATGGTGCCGCTGGGCGACCTGCGCGCGACCGCACCGGCCGCCGTCCAATGTACCGGCGCCGCGCCGGCGGATCTGGGCGGCGAAGGCCGCTGGGTCGACGACCGCAACTGGGTGTTCGACTTCGTCCGCGACCTGCCGCCCGGCGTCTCGTGCACGGTCCGGTTGCGCGCGGGCCTGAAGAGCCAGGCCGGCCAGGACTATCGCGGCAAGTCCGAATACCGCTTCGAGACCGGCGGTCCGATCGTGGTGTCCAGCCGCCCCTCCGGCGGCGAGATCGAGGAGGACCAGGTCTTCGCGCTGCGCTTCAACGGCCCGGCCACTCCAGACTCGGTGCGTCAGCATGCGTTCTGCCAGGCGCAGGGCGTCGGCGAAATGATTCCGGTGCGGCTGGTGACCGGTGCGGACCGCGACGCGGTGCTCAAGGCGCTGGGCTGGAAGCCGCGCGGCGCGGACAGCGTGCATCTGCTGGCCTGCCAGCAGCGGCTGCCGGCAGGCGCGAAGATGGAATTGCTGCTGGCGCCGGGCATTGCGACGCCGTCGGGCCTGGCCAGCAAGGAAGGGCGCCGCTTCGAATATCGGGTGCGCGAGCCGTTTACCGCCAGCTTCAGCTGCGAGCGCGAAAACGCGCAGGCACCATGCACGCCGCTGCGGCCGATCACGCTGGAGTTCTCGGCGCCGATCGCGCGCCGCGCGGCCGAAGCCGTGGTGCTGCGCACGCCGTCGGGGGCCGTGGCGCCGAAGCTGGAGGCCAACCTGGCGGCCGATGCCACGGTCACTTCGCTGCGCTTCGAGCCGCCGTTTGCCGAGAATGCGAACCTGACGCTCGAGCTGCCGTCGTCCCTGAAGGACGAGAGCGGCCGCCCTTTGAGCAACGCCGATCTGTTTCCGCTGCGGGTGGCGACCGCAGCGATGCCGCCGCTCGCGAAGTTCGCCGCGGCGCCGTTCGGCGTGATCGAGCGCTTCGGCGAGGTGCCCAGGAGCCGAACCGACAAGCCGGCCGACGGGTTGGCCGACGGGTTGGCCAATTACCCGCCGCTGCTGCCGGTCACGCTGCGCCATGTCGAGCGTGAACTGAAAGTGCTCGGCGTGCGCGCCGAGGCCGGTATGGTCAGCCGGGTACGGGTCGACGACGATGCCGCGGTGCTGCGCTGGCTGGCGCTGGTGCGGCGCATGCACGAGACCAGCTGGACCCGCGCCGAGCTCGACGCGATCCTCGCCGGCAAGCCGCCGTCGGCGGCCCGCATTCCGCGCAACGCGCCCCAGGTCGAAACGCGTGCCGTGTCGCTGCTGGCCGGGGTGCCGGGCGTGCGCAAGCTGGCCGTGCCGGCCTCCGTCGGCGATGGCGCCAGCCGGCCGTTCGAGGTGGTCGGCATTCCGCTGCCGGAAGCGGGCTTTCATGTGGTCGAGATCGCCTCGCCGAGCCTGGGCGCGGCGCTGCTGGGCAAGCCGGCGCCGATGTATGTGCGGACCGCGGCGCTGGTGACCAATCTGGGCGTCCACTTCAAGGCCGGGCGCGACAACGCGATGGCCTGGGTCACCACGCTCGACGGCGCCAAGCCGGTGCGCGAGGCCAATGTCGCGGTGCGCGATTGCCGCGGCAAGCTGATCGCCACCGCGCGCACCGACGATGCCGGCGTGGCGCGCTTCGGCCGGCTCGGCGCTGACGGCGCCGACGGCGCCAGCGGTTCCGGCCGCTATTGCGAGGACACCGGGCTATCGGGCTACTTCGTGTCGGCCCGCATCGTCGCCGCGCACCCGCAGGCGCGCGGCCAGGCCGACATGGCCTTCGTGATGTCGGACTGGAACCGCGGCATCGAGAGCTGGCGCTTCCATGTGCCGACCGATACCAGCCCCACGCCGACCGTTCGTGCGCATACGGTGTTCGACCGCACGCTGCTGTCGGCGGGCGAGACCGTCTCGATGAAGCACTACCTGCGCGTCGAGACCTCGAACGGCTTCGCACTGCCGCCGGGCGGGGAGTCCGGACAGTTGCCCGACAAGCTGGTGATCCGCCACGAGGGCAGCGGCCAGACTTACGAGCAGCCGCTGCAATGGCGTACCACGGCCACCGGCGGGCGCAGCGCCGAGAGCCGCTTCGCGTTGCCGCCGGCCGCCAGGCTGGGCCGCTATACGGTCGAGCTGGCCGACGCGCGCCAGCGCAGCCATGACAGCGGCGCCTTCCGCGTCGAGGCCTTCCGCCTGCCGGTGCTGACCGGCACGGTGCGCGCCGCGGCCACGGGCGGCGCCCAGACGCTGGTCGCGCCGAAGTCGCTGCCGCTGGACGTCGAGGTCCACTACGTGTCCGGCGGCGCCGCGGCGGGTTTGCCGGTGCGGGTGTCCGCGCTGCTGCGCGACCGTGTGCCGCGCTTTGCCGATGCCGCCGGCTACAGCTTCGATGCGCCGCGCGCGCCGGACGAGCAGCGCGACGAATCCGACGAGGTAGAGGACCAGGACGCCGGCCAGACCGCGCCGCACGACGGCCAGACGCTGATCGCCGACAAGCGCGCGCTGACGCTGGACGCCAACGGCGGCGGCCGCCTGACGCTGGACACGCTGCCGCCGGTCACCGCGCCGCGCGATCTGCTGGTCGAGGCGGCCTTCGCCGACCCCAATGGCGAGATCCAGACGCTGCGGCAGACGCTGCCACTGTGGCCGGCCGCGGTGGTGGCCGGCATTCGCGCCGACGACTGGGTCGCGGTCAAGCGCCAGGCCACGGTGCAGGGCATCGCGCTCGATATCGACGGCAAGCCGCGCGCCGGCGTGCCGATGGAGGTCCATGCGCGCGCCCGCATCACGACGTCGGCGCGCAAGCGCGTGGTCGGCGGCTTCTATCGTTACGACAACCGCACCGAGGTGCGCGACCTGGGCAAGGTCTGCGAGGCCAGGACCGATACGCGCGGCCGCATGCAGTGCGCGGTGACGCTGGAACAGACCGGCGAGGTCGAACTGGTCGCCCGCGCCCGCGACGATGCGGGGCGCGTCTCCGAGGCGGCCACCAGCGTCTGGGTCACCGGCCAGGGCGAGCTGTGGTTCGGCGGCGAGAACCACGACCGCATCGACCTGCTGCCCGAGCGGCCGTCCTATGCGCCCGGCGATACCGCGCGCTTCCAGGTGCGGATGCCGTTCCGCCAGGCCACTGCGCTGGTGGCGGTCGAGCGCGAAGGCATCCTGGAGACCAGCGTGGTGACGCTGGCCGGCAAGGACCCGACCGTCAGCGTCAAGGTCAAGCCCGAGTGGGGACCGAACGTCTACGTGTCGGTGCTGGCGCTGCGCGGACGCCTGCACGAGGTGCCCTGGTATTCCTTCTTCACCTGGGGCTGGCGCGAGCCGCGCGAATGGTGGCGCGCCTTCCGCAGCGAGGGACGCGAATACGTCGCGCCGACGCCGCTGGTCGATCTGTCCAGGCCGGCGTTCCGGCTGGGACTCGCCGAGATCCGCGTTGGCAACGAGGCGCACCGGCTCGACGTCAAGGTCGCCACCGACCGCGCCAGCTACCCGGTGCGCGGCCAGGCCCGGGTGACGGTGCAGGTCACGCTGCCGGACGGTAAGCCGGCGGCCAACGGCGAAGTCGCGCTGGCCGCGGTCGACGAGGCGCTGCTCGAGCTGATGCCGAACACCAGCTGGAACCTGCTCGAGGCGATGCTGCAGCGGCGCAGCTACGGTGTCGAGACCGCGACCGCGCAGATGGAGATCGTCGGGCGGCGCCACTATGGCCGCAAGGCGGTGCCGGCCGGTGGCGGCGGCGGCAAGAATCCGACGCGCGAGCTGTTCGACACGCTGCTGTTGTGGAATCCGCGCGTGCAGCTCGACGCGGCCGGCAAGGCGGCGCTGACGGTGCCGCTGAACGATTCGCTGACGCGCTTTCGCATCGTCGCGGTCGCCGATCTCGGGGTCGCCCGCTTCGGCACCGGCAGCGCCACCGTGGCGGCGACGCAGGACCTGCAGCTGATTTCCGGCCTGCCGCCGCTGGTGCGCGAGGGCGACCGCTATCGCGCGATGTTTACGCTGCGCAATACCACGGCGCGCGCGATGACGGTGGAAGTCGGCGCGCGCAGCGTGGCGGCCGGCATCGTGGCCGCCAATCCAGCATCCCACGCGGCGGCATCCGACGCGGCGGCAGCCGGCGCGGGGACGGCAACGGTGCCCACGCAGACCGTATCGGTACCGGCCGGACAGGCGCGCGAGATCGGCTGGGACGTGGTCGCACCGCTGCTGGCGCAGGCGAGCGGCCAGCCCACGGTCACCGAGAGCGAGCTGCAGTGGGAAATCGCGGCCACCGAACAACGCAAGGGCGACGGCAAGAGCGAGGACAGCGCACCCGCGTCGGACCGCATCCGCAT
>NZ_AMPR02000046.1:0-44844 GCF_000307735.3 Cupriavidus sp. HPC(L)
TGCGCGTCGCCGGCGACAGTGGCCGGTGCGGCGGGCTTGCCGACAAAACGCTCGACCAGCGCCCGCACCGCTTCCAGCGCCTCGCGCGCCTGCCGGAAGCTCGGCGCATGCTCGCCGGCCTTGGCGTCCAGCACATCGCTGAGCCTTGCCAGCGCCTGCTGGCATGACACCACGTCCTGCAGCAGCCCCACATGGAATTCGGCCGGCGTCGCCTTGCGCGCGGCCTCGAACGCCTCCTGCGTGACCTTGCCCTCGGACAGTTCGTCGGCATGGTCCGGATCGCGGCGGATCGCCTCGGTCAGCGCGGTCGCGACCTCCCAGTCGACATAGCCATAGCCGCCGGCGGCCTCATCGACCAGCGCAATCTCGCGGATCAGCTGGCGCGAGCGCGTCGCCAGCCAGGCCACGCTGCCGGTGCGGTACTCAAGGTCTTCCTCGTCGGCACGCGGGTGCAGCCCGCTCCAGAACGACTCGCACAGCTGCGCGGTCACCGTATAGCCATCGCGCAAACCCGCAAACCCTCTGGTCTTGGCCAGCGCCTCGGTCAGCCACACCGCCAGCCGCAGATCCTTGGTCCGCTCGGACAGCAGCCGCGTCGACAGGTCGACCACCTGGCGCCAGTCCGCCTCCTTCAACTCGGTCACCCACTCGCCTTGATCCAGCGAAGGATCGTCGAAACGGCGCGCCTCCTGAATGCGGTCGAATTCGGCCGAGAACAACAGATCCTCGCCGCAAGGGTCGTCGCCCGAAACAGGTTGCAGCAAACGGTCGAAGGAAAGAGTCGCCATGTCAGCCCGCAGGAAATGGAATGGCGGGTAGTTTAGCGCCTGCCGCTTCGCCGGCCAAACATGGGGCCAGACAAAGCAAAAAGGCCCGCATCGTGCGGGCCTTCTTGCTTCAAACCAACCTCAACCGAGATCGGTACCGGAACGCCTTACCCCACCCACTTGCGGGCATTGCGGAACATGCGCATCCACGGGCTGGCGCCGTCGGGGATCTGCTTCCAGGCGTCCGGGGCCCAGCTCATCGTGGCGGCGCGGAACACGCGCTCCGGATGGGGCATCAGCACGGTGAAGCGGCCGTCGACCGTGGTCACCGAGGTGATGCCGTCCGGCGAGCCGTTCGGGTTCAGCGGATAGGCCTGCGTCACCGCGCCGCGGTTGTCGACGAAGCGCAGCGATACGTCGACCTTGCCCTTGTCGCCCTGCTGCGAGAAGTCGGCATAGCCCTCGCCGTGCGCGACGACGATCGGGATGCGGCTGCCTTCCATGCCGGCGAAGAAGATCGATGGCGACTGCTGGACCTCGACCGTAACGAAGCGGGCTTCGTACTGCTCGCTTTGGTTGCGGGTGAACTTCGGCCACGCGCCAGCGCCCGGGATGATCGGCGCCAGATTGCTCATCATCTGGCACCCGTTGCAGACGCCCAGCGCGAAGGTATCGGTGCGGTTGAAGAAGGCCGCGAACTGCTCGGCCATCGCGCCGTTGAACAGGATGGTCTTGGCCCAGCCTTCGCCGGCGCCCAGAACGTCGCCGTAGCTGAAGCCGCCGCACGCGACGAAGCCGACAAAGTCGTCCAGCTTCGCGCGGCCCGCGATCAGGTCGCTCATATGGACGTCGTAGGTGTCGAAGCCTGCGCGGTCCATGCTGTAGGCCATCTCGATCTGCGAGTTGACGCCCTGCTCGCGCAGGATCGCGACACGCGGCCGGGCGCCGCTGGCGATGAACGGCGCGGCAATGTCCTCGGCCGGATCGAAGGTCAGGCTCGGCGTGATGCCGGGATCGGCGGCGTCGAGCAGCAGTTCATATTCGCTGTCGGCGCAGGCCGGGTTGTCGCGCAGCCGGGCAATGCGCCAGCTGACCTCGCTCCAGACACGTTGCAGCTCGGCGCGCGGCGCGCCGAACACCTTCTTCGCGTCGCGGTAGATCTCGATCTGGTCGCTGCCATTGGGCTTGCCGACCACATGGCTGCAGGCGGACAGGCCGGCCTCGCGCAGCGCGGCGAACACGGCGTCGCGGTCTTCCAGCTTGACCTGGATCACCGCGCCCAGCTCCTCGGAGAACAGCGCACGCAGCGTCTGGTCGTTGCGGCGCTCGGCGATCTGCTGGGCCCAGTTCTTGGCGTCGCCGTAGTCCTGTTCCTGCGTCGGATCGAGCGTCAGCATGTCGACGTTCAGCGACAGGCCGCAATGGCCGGCAAACGCCATCTCGGCCAGCGTCGCCATCAGCCCGCCGTCCGAACGGTCGTGATAGGCCAGCAGCTTGCCCTCGCGGTTCAGCCGCTGGATCGCATTGAAGAAGTTGCGCAGATCGGCGGCGTCGTCGACATCGGGAACGCTGTCGCCGACCTGTTGCGTGACCTGCGCCAGGATGCTGCCGCCCAGGCGGTTCTTGCCGCGGCCCAGGTCGATCGCGATCAGCACCGAATCGCCCAGATCGGTGCGCAGCTGCGGCGTCAGCGTGCGGTCGACGTCGTCGACCGCGGCGAACGCCGAGATGATCAGCGACACCGGCGCGACCACTTCCTTGGCCACGCCCGCATCGTCCCACTTGGTGCGCATCGACAGCGAATCCTTGCCGACCGGAATGCTGATGCCCAGTGCCGGGCACAGCTCCATGCCGACCGCACGCACCGTGTCATACAGCTTCGCATCCTCGCCCTCGACGCCGCAGGCGGCCATCCAGTTGGCCGACAGCTTGACCTTGCCGAGGTCCTTGACCGGCGCGGCGGCCAGATTGGTCAGCGCCTCGCCGATCGCCATGCGGCCCGATGCGGGCGCGTCGATCACGGCCAGCGGCGTGCGCTCGCCCATCGTCATCGCCTCGCCGGCCTTGCCCTGATAGTCAAGCGTGGTGACCGCGACGTCCGCCACCGGCACCTGCCACGGGCCGACCATCTGGTCGCGTGCGTTCATGCCGCCGACGCTGCGGTCGCCGATCGTGATCAGGAAGGACTTGCTGGCGACGGTCGGATGGCGCAGCACGTCGCGCACCGCCTGATCCAGCGCGATGCCGGTGACATCCACCGCCGGCAGCGATTGCTCGACCCGCTTGACGTCGCGATGCATGCGCGGCGGCTTGCCGAGCAGCACGTCCATCGGCATGTCGACCGCGTAGTGTTCCTTCAGCGCCTGGTCGACGCTGGCATCGACCAGCTGCAGCTGCTTTTCCTCGGTCGCCACGCCCACCACCGCGAACGGCGAGCGCTCGCGCTCGCACATCGCAGCGAAGCGCGGGAAGCTGTCCGGCGCGATCGCCAGCACATAGCGCTCCTGCGATTCGTTGCACCAGATCTCGGCCGGCGACAGGCCGGACTCTTCCAGATGGATCTGGCGCAGCTCGAAGCGCGCGCCGCGGCCGGCGCCGTCGACCACTTCGGGGAAGGCATTGGACAGGCCTCCCGCACCGACGTCGTGAATCGACAGGATCGGGTTCTCGTCGCCAAGCTGCCAGCAGGCATTGATCACTTCTTGCGCGCGCCGCTCCATTTCCGGGTTGCCGCGCTGGACCGAATCGAAATCGAGGTCGGCCGTATTGGCGCCGGTCGCCATCGAGCTGGCCGCGCCGCCGCCCATGCCGATGCGCATGCCGGGGCCGCCCAGCTGGATCAGCAGCGAACCGGCCGGCAGCGGCTCCTTGTGCGTATGCGAGGCGTCGATATTGCCGATGCCGCCGGCGATCATGATCGGCTTGTGATAGCCGCGCACGGTGCCGCCGACGTTCTGCTCGTAGACACGGAAATAGCCGCCCAGGTTGGCGCGGCCGAACTCGTTGTTGAAAGCGGCGCCGCCGAGCGGGCCTTCGATCATGATCTGCAGCGGCGAGGCGATGCGCTCCGGCTTGCCGGTCACCGCGGGACGCTCGTCGGGATTGCGGAAGGCGAGCGGCTGGGCGGCGTCGCGCGCGTTCTCCCAGGGCTCGACCGCGTCGGGCAGCATCAGGTTGGACACCGTGAAACCGGTCAGGCCGGCCTTCGGCTTGGCGCCGCGGCCGGTCGCGCCCTCGTCGCGGATTTCGCCGCCGGCGCCGGTCGATGCCCCGGGGAACGGCGAGATCGCGGTCGGGTGGTTATGCGTCTCGACCTTCATCAGCGTATGGGTCAGCGCCTGATGGCGGCCATACTGATGCGCGTCGCCGCGCGGGAACCAGCGTTCGGCGACATCGCCTTCCATCACCGCCGAGTTGTCCGAATACGCGACGATCGAACCCTGCGGGTTCAGCTGGTGCGTATTGCGGATCATCGCGAACAGCGACTTGTCCTGTTCCTCGCCGTCGATCGTCCACGTGGCGTTGAAAATCTTGTGGCGGCAGTGCTCGCTGTTGGCCTGCGCGAACATCATCAGCTCGACGTCGGTCGGATTGCGGCCCAGGTTCGCGTAGGCATCGACCAGATAGTCGATCTCGTCGTCGGACAGCGCCAGGCCCATCGCGACGTTGGCCTCGGCCAGCGCGGCGCGGCCGCCCGCCAGGTCGATGAAGCGCAGCGGCTTGGCCGGCAGTTCCTCGAACAGCCCGGCCGCGGCGTCCCGCGTGGCGACCACGGTCTCGGTCATCCGGTCGAACAGCAGCGCGGCGACGGCATCGCGCGTCAGCGGATCCAGCGTCTTGCGCCCGCGCAGCAGGCCCTTCTTGCAGATCACCGTGAATTCGATGCCGCGCTCGATCCGGTGCACATGCGACAGGCCGCAGTTGTGCGCGATATCGGTGGCCTTGCTGGCCCACGGCGAAATCGTGCCAAAACGCGGGATCACGACGAAGCGGTCGCCCTCGGCCTGCTCGGCGAACGGCGCGCCATAGGTCAGCAGCGCGCGGATACGGTCGGTATCGCCCTTGTCCAGCGGCTGGTCGGTGTCGACGAAGTGCAGGAACTGGCCGTGCACCGACTCGATGTCGGCGTCGATCTGTTGCAGGGCGGTGAGCAGGCGTTGCTGGCGGAAGGCCGACAGGGCCAATGCGCCGGGGAAGCACGAGAAATGCGCCATGATCTGAGCGGTCGGAGGGCGATGGAGGGTAAGACGGCGGCCGGGCCGCTGGCGCGGGGGTGGCGCCAGCCGGGACAGTCCGGCGAAAACCGCTATTGTACCTTGCCGGGCGGTAATCCTTGCGGCGCAGCATCCGCCCGATTTCAGCCCCCGGCGGCCGCCGATCCAGCACCGACCAGCCACCGGGCCGCCCCCCGGGGTGCGCCCTGCGCATCACGCCGCTGTCACAACGCCCTGCTCCAATCCCCTTTTGACGGCCGCTGCGGCTCGTCCACGGCCGTTCACGGCTTTTTTCCCTTCGGGACGCGCTCCCGAGCCACTCCCAACGAGAACGACAAGACATGGACAGAAGGCGATTTCTGAAGCTGGGCGGCTTCATCACGGTGTCGGTGGCCACGGCGGGCGGGCTGGCGGCATGCGGGGGCGACGACCACGCCGACGGCAACCCGGATGGCGGGACGCCGGCCGCGCCACCGGCCACCGGCACGAACTGGAAATTCCCGCAGAGCGTGGCGTCGGGCGATCCGAGGCCGGACGGCATCCTGCTGTGGACCCGCGTCGTGCCGGCGAACGTCGACGATGCCGCGGCGGCCAGCCTCGACGCCAGCTTTGCGATCCGGCTGCGCGTGACGGCCGCCGACAATGCCGGCGCGCTCGGCACTACCACGGCGCTGGCCGGCGCCGCGGTCGTCGATGCCGCGATCCCGGTGTCCGGCGCCTACGACTGCACGGTGCGCCACAAGATCACCGGCCTGGATGCCGGACGCACCTACTACTACCAGTTCACTGCCGGCGAGGTCCGCTCGCGCGTCGGACGCTTCCGCACCGCCCCTGCCGCGGATGCCGACGTGTCGCAGCTGCGCCTCGGTTTCCTCAGCTGCCAGGACTGGAGCATCAACCACTGGGGCACGTTCGAAGCGCTGGCGGCCGAGGAGCTCGATTTCGTCGTCCATCTGGGGGACTACATCTACGAGACCGTCGGCGAGGACTTCCAGACCGGCGCGGTCGAAAGCCTGCACACCGCCCTCGTGCTACCGGACGGCACCTTCAAGAACGGCAGCAGCGGCGCCAAGTACGCGACCACGCTGAACGACTACCGCTACCTGTACAAGCGCTACCGCAGCGACCCGCGCCTGCAGGCGGTGCACGAGCGCTTCGCCATGGTCGCCACCTGGGACGACCACGAGTTCAGCGACGACTGCTGGGGCGACGCCGAGACCTACAACGCGGCGGGCAACGGCGTCAAGCAGCACCAGCCCGCCCGCCGGCGCGCCGCGAGCCGCGCCTGGTTCGAATTCATGCCGGCCGACATCGTGTTCGACGAGACGCAGGACGGCATCCATGCGATCCGCATCTACCGCGAGTTGCGCTTCGGCAAGCTGGCCCATCTGGTGATGACCGACGAGCGGCTGTACCGCACCGACCACGTGCTGCCCGAGTCGGCGATCAACCCCGCCACCGGCGCGCCGCTGGGTAGCATCGGCGCCCGCTACATGGTGCCGGCGGCGGCGCTGGCCGCCGCCGAGGCGGCCAAGATGGCCGCCGCTGGATCCGCCGACCCGCTGGCGCTGACGTCGATCCTCGGCAATGAACAGCGCAACTGGTGGCGCGACACGATGGCACGCTCGCCGGCAATCTGGAAGCTGTGGGGCAACGAGGTCTCGCTGCTGCGCATGGGCATCGACGGCTGCAACGCCATTGCGACGCTGGTCGCGCTGCAGGCCGTCGGCACGCTGTCGGCCAGCATCCGGGGCGCGCTGGCCTCGACCGGCGGCAATGCGCCGGTCGCCGCGGCGGTGGTCGCCGCCGTCACGGCCGGCGCCTCTCAGGCCAGCGCAGCGACAGCAGCGCAGGCAATTGCGATGGCCGACGCCACCGCAGGCGACAAGACCGCGGCCGCCATCGGCGCCGGACTGACCGCAGCGCAGGCCGGCATCGCAGTGCTGGCCTTCGAGCAGGCCAAGGCCGCTGCCGCCGGCGGCGTGGCGGCGCAGATCGGCGCGGCCTCACAGGCGATCGCGTTCGGCTACGTGAAGCCGGACGTGCTGGCCAATCGCGAAAAGTCGGCTTTTATCCCAGCGGCGCAGAAGACGGCGCTGGCGGCCTTCTTCCAGCGCTTCCTGCTGAACGCCGACCAGTGGGACGGCTTCAACGCCGAGCGCAAGGCCCTGATGCGGCATCTGGCGGACAACGGCATCCGCAATGTGGTGGCGCTGACCGGCGACATTCATGCGTTCTACGCTGGCACCGTGCACGACGATTACGACGCCGAGGGCGGCGGCACGCCGGTGATGGTCGACCTGGTCACGGCCGGCATCAGCTCGGACTCGTTCTTCTCGTATCTGAAGTCGGCGGTCGGCGCGCTGTCGGAGAGCCTGTCGACGCTGGTCTACCGCACGCTGTCGCTGCCCGTTCCCGCGGTGGGCAGCGAGCCGGTGTCGGTCGACGTCAACCTGCTGGACCATACGCTGGCGCCGTCGACGGTCACCGCCGCCACCGTTGCCGAATCGCTGCGGATCTCACTGCGCGGCGCGCTGGCGGCACGGGGCGTGGCCGAGGGACAGCTCGATGCGACCACCGATGCGGTGCTGGCCGCGCTGCAGGCCGATGCGGGCTTCGTGCAGCAGGTCGTGCCGCTTTGCCAGCAGCTGGCGGCACTGCGCAGCAATCCGTGGCTGCAGTACGCCAATACCGACGCGCAGGGCTATGCGGTGGTGACCGTCACGCCGGCCGCGCTGACCTGCGAGTTCAGGCACGTCAACCGGCTGGTCGGCGGCAGGGCGCCGGCCGCGGTGGTGGCGCGGACGGTGAAGGCGACGGTGCCGCGGGATACGGCGGCGGTATCGATCGAGCGGTAGCGATACGCTGGCCGCTCTTGCCCTCTCCCCCGGCCCCTCTCCCGCCCGCGGGAGAGGGGAGAAAATCGGCGGACCGATAGACTTACGTCACAACGCACACGACGCTCCCCTCTCCCGCTTGCGGGAGAGGGGCTGGGGGAGAGGGCAACCGCCGGCCCTCCCCGCCTACACCGCCCCAAATCCCCCACCCCCGGGCGTCTCGATCACGAACACATCCCCGGCGCCCATCTCGGTCCGCGCCACATGCGGCAGCGTCTCCTCGCTGCCGTCGGCGCGGATCACGCGGTTGCGGCCCGTCGCGCCCGGCTCGCCGCCCGCCATGCCGAACGGCGCATGGACACGGTTGTTCGACAGGATCGACGCCGTCATCGGCTCGAGGAAACGTACCTTGCGCACGCCGCCATTACCGCCGTGCCAGCGCCCCGCACCGCCCGATCCATGCCGGATCTCGTAGCTGTCCAGCCGTACCGGGAAGCGCCATTCCAGCACCTCGGGATCGGTGAGGCGCGAGTTGGTCATATGCGTCTGCACCACGTCGCAGCCGTCGAAGCCGTTGCCGGCGCCGCTGCCGCCCGAGATCGTCTCGTAATACTGGTAGCGCGCGTTGCCGAAGGTGAAATTGTTCATCGTGCCCTGGCTGGCCGCGACCACGCCCAGAGCGCCATACAGCGCGTTGGTGATGCACGACGACGTCTCGACATTGCCCGACACCACCGAGGCCGGATAGCGCGGATTGAGCATCGAGCCCTCGGGAATCACCACATGCAGCGGCTTCAGGCAACCCGCGTTCAGCGGGATGTCCTGGTCGACCAGCGTGCGGAACACGTACAGCACCGCGGCCATGCAGACCGCGCGGGGCGCGTTGAAGTTGTTCGGCAGCTGGTCCGAGGTACCGGTGAAATCGACGGTCGCTTCCCTGCGCTGCCGATCGACGGTCACGCGCACACGGATCTGCGCGCCATTGTCGAGCGGATAGGTATAGCCGCCGTCCTTCAGCGCCGTGATCACGCGCCGCACCGCTTCCTCGGCGTTGTCCTGCACATGACCCATATAGGCGCGCACCACCGGCAGGCCGAAGTGCGCGACCATCTTGCGCAGTTCCTCGACGCCCTTCGCGTTGGCCGCGACCTGTGCGCGCAGATCGGCCATGTTCTGGTCGACGTTGCGGGCCGGATAGCGCGCGCCGGCCAGCAGCGCCCGCATGCCGGCGTCGTCAAGCACGCCGCCATCGACCAGCAGGAAGTTGTCGATCAGCACGCCCTCCTCCTCGACCACCGTCGAGTCCGGCGGCATCGAGCCCGGCGTGATGCCGCCGATATCGGCGTGGTGGCCGCGCGAGCCGACGTAGAACAGCACCTCGCGGCCGTCGGCATCGAACACCGGCGTGATCACCGTCACGTCCGGCAGATGCGTGCCGCCGTTGTACGGGTCGTTCAGCACGTAGACATCGCCGTCCTTCATCCGCCCGGCATTGCGCGCGATCACGGTCTTGATGCTTTCGCCCATCGAACCCAGATGCACCGGCATATGCGGCGCGTTGGCGATCAGGTTGCCCTCGGCGTCGAAGATCGCGCAGGAGAAGTCCAGCCGCTCCTTGATGTTGACCGAGTAGGCGGTGTTCTGCAGCCGCAGTCCCATCTGCTCGGCGATCGACATGAACAGGTTGTTGAAGACCTCGAGCATCACCGGATCGGCCTCGGTGCCGATGGCGCGGCGCTGGGGCCGCGGCACCGCGCGCGTCAGCACCAGATGGTCCTGCCCCGTCAACAGCGCCTGCCAACCGGGTTCGACCACGGTGGTGGCGTTCTGCTCGGCAATGATGGCCGGACCGGCGAGCCGGTCGCCCGGGCGCAGCGTATCGCGGCGGTAGAGGCCGGTGTCGTGCCAGGCGCCGCCGCTGAACATGCGCACCGTCTCCACCGGCTGCGGGGGGCCTTCGCGCGGCGCCAGTTCGGGCGGCCGCTCCTGCGGCGCCTGCGCGACGCCGACCGCCTCGACCGAGACCGCCTCGACGATCAGCCCCTTGTCCGGCATCAGGAAAGCATAGCGCTGCCGGTAGGCGGCCTCGAAGCCCGCCCGCATCGCGCCGGCGTCGCCGAACGGCACCACCAGCGCAGAATCGGTGCCCTCGTAGCGCAGATGGACGCGCCGCAGCACCTCGACGCGGCCAGCGTCCTCGCCCTGCTCCAGCAGCTCGTCGCGCGCCTGCTGCGCGAGCGCGTCGAGCCGCTGCGCCAGCATCGGCACCGCGGCCTCGTCCAGCTTCGCTTCGATCGAAAGCTCGCGCATCGCCGTGCGGTCGGCCAGGCCCATGCCGTAGGCCGACAGCACGCCGGCCAGCGGATGGACGAACACGGTCTGCATGCCGAGCGCATCGGCCACCAGGCAGGCATGCTGGCCGCCGGCGCCGCCGAAGGTCGTCAGCGTGTAGCCGGTCACGTCGTGGCCGCGCTGCACCGAGATCTGCTTGATCGCGTTGGCCATGTTGCCGACCGCGATCTCGATGAAGCCCTCGGCGACCTGCTCGGGCGTGCGCCGGTCGCCGGTATGCTCGGCGATCTGCGCCGCCAGGTCCTCGAAGCGCGCGACCACGGCATCGCGATCGAGCGGCGCGTCGGCGCGGGGGCCGAACACCGCCGGGAAATGCGCCGGCTGGATCTTGCCCAGCATCACGTTGCAGTCGGTCACCGCCAGCGGGCCGCCGCGCCGATAGCTGGCCGGCCCTGGATTCGCGCCCGCCGAATCGGGGCCGACCCGATAGCGGCTGCCGTCGAAATGCAGCACCGAACCGCCGCCCGCCGCCACCGTATGGATGCTCATCATCGGCGCGCGCATGCGCACCCCGGCCACGCTCGTCTCGAACACGCGCTCGAAGTCATTCGGGTGCTTGCCGCTGAAGTGCGACACGTCCGTGGAAGTGCCGCCCATGTCGAAGCCGATGATGCGACCGAAGCCGGCGCGCTGCGACGCGCGCACCATGCCGACGATGCCGCCAGCCGGTCCCGACAGGATCGCGTCCTTGCCCTGGAAGCGATGCGCGTCGGTCAGGCCGCCGCTGCTTTGCATGAACTGCAGGTTCACGCCCGGCATCTCGTGCTCGATCTGCTCGACATAGCGGCGCAGGATCGGCGACAGATAGGCGTCGACCACCGTGGTGTCGCCGCGTGGCACCAGCTTCATCAGCGGCGATACCTCGTGCGACACCGATACCTGCGCGAAGCCCAGTTCGCGCGCGATGCGCGCCGCGCGCGCCTCGTGATCCGAATGGCGATAGCCGTGCATCAGCACGATCGCCACGGCGCGAATACCGTCGGCCAGCACGCGCGTCATCTGTTCGCGCAGCGCGGTCTCGTCCAGCGGCCGCACCACGTCGCCATGCGCGCCGATCCGCTCGTCGACCTCCACCACCTCGCGGTACAGCAGCTCGGGCAACACGATATTCAGGTCGAACAGCCGCGGCCGGTTCTGGTAGGCGATCCGCAGCGCGTCGCGATAACCGCGCGTGATGAACAGCGCGGTCGGCTCGCCCTTGCGCTCGAGCAGCGCGTTGGTGGCCACCGTGGTGCCCATCTTCACCGCGGACACCAGGCGCGGCGTGATCGGCTCGCCGGCGGCCAGGCCAAGCAGATGGCGGATGCCGGCGACCGCCGCATCGGCGTATTGCTCGGGGTTCTCCGACAGCAGCTTGTGCGTGACCACGGTGCCGTCCGGACGCAGCCCGACGATATCGGTGAAGGTGCCGCCGCGATCGATCCAGAACTGCCAGCGCGGGTCGGTCGAAGGCGTTGGCGATGCGGCTTGCGATGCGGCTTGCGATGCGAAAGAAGACACGCTGAACTACCTCGCGATAGGGATGGTTGTCTGTCGTCCTCCGCGCAGGCGGGGACCCAGTGGCTCGCGTGCTGCTGCAAGACGCTGGCCCCCCCGCTTTCGCGTAGGCGATGTGATGGGGGCGCGCTACAGCGACGTCGCCGAGCGCGCCGCCTGCTCGTACAGTCCGGTCAGCACCCGCAGCAGCCGTGCCAGTTCGCCGATCTCGGCGTTCTCCGCGCTGCCCGGGGTCATATTGCTGGTCAGGCATTGCTCGCGGATTTCGCGATAGCGCGCGCACGCCTCGGTGCCTGCCGCGGTGGTGCTGTAGGTCGCCTCCTTGCCCACGCGCACGCCGGCGACCAGGCTCATGCCCTGCAGCTTCTTCAGCGAGTAGGTCACCAGATGGGTGTCCTCGACGTTCAGCACGAAGCAGATGTCGGCGAGCCGCTTGGCGCGCCCACGGTGGTTGACGTGATGGAGCACCAGCACGTCGAGGAAGGTCAGGTCGCGTACGCCGGCCGCGCCCATGCAGCGCACGACCCAGCGGCTATAGGCGTTGTAGGCGGTGTTCAGGCCGAACTCGAATTCCGACAGTTCGGGACTGCGCGAGGACACCAGATGGGCGGACGACACGATACCGGCGCTGCTCGGACGAACAACCGCTTCGGCAGCCGCGGCATCGGCCGATGCGATATCGGCGGAAACCAGGTCGGCAGCGGCAACATCGGGAGACGCAACCTCGTCGCGGCGGCTCGGCTTTCGGGCCATGGACAGCACTCCTGCAGAAGGACAGCGGAGAACGAACGATCAGGCACGCCGTGTAGGGATTTCCCGGGGGCCGCGGCAGTAATTTCAGCTTGACAGTTTATCGACAAATTATGAGCATGAGTACCCGGTAACGATGGGGATTGCGCGGCACTGAAACGGCCGCCTCCGACTCGATTCGCGCACGAATTCTGGGCATCCGGCGGGCCGCGCACTGCTGCGGGGCAAGCGGCAACGAGTACGGCCCCATCCTCCGTTCCTGGCTTCCACGACGCCCGAGCGCACTGCCCGGACACACCATCCGGACACACAACCCGAACCTGTACCGATGACGATGCCTGCCGCGCTGCTCCCCGATATCGACACGCTGAACCGCCTGGCCCGCGATGGCCGACTGTCGCGCGCGGTGCTGTTGCAGCAGGCCGAGGCCCGGGCGAAGGAGCCGTCGGCGCACGCGGTATTCCTGCAGACCAGCTTCGATACCGCAGCCAGCGCGGCGCAGGCCGCCGATGCCGCGGCACTGGCCGGCAAGCCGCTGCATCCGCTGGCGGGGCTGCCGGTATCGATCAAGGATCTGTTCGATATCGGCGGCGATATCACGCGCGCCGCCTCGACGGTGCATGCCGATGCCGCGCCGGCGCTCGATGACGCGCCCGTGGTGGCGCGGCTGCGAGCGGTGGGCGCCGCGCTGGTCGGCCGAACCAATATGACCGAGTTCGCCTTCTCCGGCGTCGGCATCAATCCGCACTACGGCACGCCGGTCAATCCGCACGACAGCACGGTGGCGCGCATCTGCGGCGGCTCGTCATCGGGCGCGGCGGCCTCGGTGGCGCTTGGCCTCGCGGTGGCGGCGCTGGGCAGCGATACCGGCGGGTCGATCCGCATCCCGGCTGCGCTGTGCGGCTTGACCGGTTTCAAGCCGACCGCGCGGCGTGTGCCGCTGACGGGCGCGTTTCCGCTGTCGTTCTCGCTCGATACCGCCTGCGCGATGGCGCGCACCGTGGCCGATTGCGTGCTGGTCGACGGCGTGATCGCCGATCAGGCGCTGGTGCCCGTGCGCAAGGCCGCCGGCGCGCTGCGGCTGGCCGTGCCACGCCAGCTGCTGCTCGACGATCTCGACGAGACCGTGTCGCGCGCATTCGATCGCACGTTGGGACGGCTGTCCGCAGCCGGCGTGCAGATCGAACACGTTGACCTGCCCGAACTGCTGGAACTGTCGACGCTGAACGCGCAAGGCGGGCTGACCGCGGCCGAGGCCTATGCGATCCACCGCGGCACGCTGTCGTCGCGGCGCGCGCTGTACGACCCGCGCGTGGCGGCGCGCATCGACCGCGGTGCCGCGATCGGCGCGGCCGACTATGTCGATCTGGTGCGCGCCCGCGCCGCCTGGAGCGAGCGCGTGATGGCGCGGCTCGACGGCTTCGATGCGCTGGCCTGCCCCACCGTGCCGGTGGTGGCGCCACCGATCGCACCGCTGGTCGCCGACGATGCGCTGTTTACGCGCACCAATGCGCTGCTGCTGCGCAATCCTTCGACCATCAACTTCCTCGACGGCTGCGCGATCTCGCTGCCGTGCCACCAGCCGGACGAACTGCCGGTCGGGCTGATGCTGGCGCACGGCCCGATGCGCGACGCGCCGCTGCTGGGCACGGCGCTTGCATTGGAGGCCGTGCTCGACCTCATGCCGCAGCAGGCCTGAGCCGGCGCGCGGGACGGGGCCAACGACGCGCGACAACCTAGTGGACGACCCAGTGGACGAGCCACCGCTGGCGGCGCAAGATCCACGGACGCGTGCGCACCAGGATGCGCCACCACGCGCGGTCACGCGCAACGACGCGGTACTGACACAACCAGGAGAGAAATGATGCAGCGCAAGGGATTGCTCAAGTCGATGTCTGCGTGCGGGCTGCTCGCCTGCGCCTTCGCGATGGCGCCGCTGGCGCAGGCCCAGGTCAAATGGGATCTGCCGACCGGCTATCCGGCCAACAACCCGCACACGGTCAACCTCGACCAGTTCGCCAAGGAGGTCAGCGCGGCCACGCAGGGCAAGCTGGCCATCACGCTGCATCCGAACGGTTCGCTGTTCAAGGCCAACGAGATCAAGCGCGCGGTGCAGAGCAACCAGGCCCAGGCCGGCGAGGTGCTGATGTCGCTGCTGGAAAACGAGAATGCGCTGTTCGGCGTCGACGCCGTGCCCTTCCTCGCCACCGGCTTCGATGCGTCGTACAAGCTGTGGCAGGCGCAGCGGCCCGTGATCGACCGCCTGCTGGACCGCCAGGGCATCAAGCTGCTGTACGCGGTCGCCTGGCCGCCGCAGGGCATCTACGCGAAGAAGGAAATCCGCTCGGGCGCCGACATGAAGGGCCTGAAGTGGCGCGCCTACAATCCGGCGACCACGCGCATCGCGCAGGCGGTCGGCGCGCAGCCGATGACGATCCAGGCCGCCGAGCTGTCGCAGGCGCTGGCCACCGGCGTGGTCGACAGCTTCATGTCCTCGGGCGCTACCGGCGTCGACAGCAAGGTCTGGGAAAGCCTGTCGCACTTCCACACGGTCGATGCCTGGCTGCCGAAGAACATGGTGATCGTCAACAAGCGCGAGTTCGACAAGCTCGACAAGCCGTCGCAGGAGGCGCTGATCAAGGCCGCTCAGGCCGCCGAGACGCGCGGCTGGCAGCGGATGCGCGAATACACGCAGCAATCGCTGGACACGCTGGCCAAGAACAAGATGACCATCGTCAAGCCCACGCCGCAACTGCAGGCCGACATGAAGAAGATCGGCGACGAACTGCTGGCCGAATGGGAAAAGAAGGCCGGGCCCGACGGCAAGGAAATCATCTCGGCGTATCGCAAGTAAGGCGAACGTTTCCGCGATGCCGGCCCCGGCTTGCTCCACCACTTCGTCGCCCCCGCGCAGGCGGGGGCCCAGTGTCTTGGTGCAAGCCGCTGGGTCCCCGCTTTCGCGGGGACGACGTGCTGCTGGAGTCCGACATCCGGCCGCGGCCTTCGCCTTCTCCTCCTAGCCTCCCGGACGCACCATGACTTCCCGCTTCCAGTGGTTCTACCAGGCGCTCGGCGCGCTGGCGGCCGTCTTCATCTGCCTGACGCTGCTGATCGAACTGGCCATCATCGTCGGGCGCTTCGCCCATTTCCAGATCGATGGCGGCGATGCCTACGCCGGCTATTTCATGGCGGCCGGGTCGTTCCTCGCGCTGGCCGCGACGCTGCGCCAGGGCGACCATATCCGCGTGACGCTGGTCCTGCAGCGCCTGCACGGCAAGCCGCGCGTCTGGGTGGAGATCTTCTGTCTGGCGGTGGCCACGCTGCTGACCGCGTACTTCACCTACTACGCGGGCAAGCTCGCGTACGACTCGTACATCTATCACGACATCTCGCAGAACACTGACGCCACGCCGCTGTGGATTCCGCAGCTGTCGATGGCGGTGGGCCTGTTCGGACTGTTCGTCGCCTTCGCCGAGGAATTCGTCTACGTGCTGCGCACGCGCCGTCTGCCGCGCGAGGAAAGCGGCGAAATGGCGCGCACCGAATGACGCCGCGTACCGACACGTAGCCTCCGTATCGCACCAGCCGGCCATCTCGACTGAACGGCATCCCCACAGGAACGCAACAACATGGATCTCTGGATCACCCTCTTCCTGATCGTCGCGATCTTCGCCGTGCTCGGCGCCGGCGTCTGGATCGGCATCGCGATTCTCGGCGTCGGATGGATAGCGATGGAGCTGTTCACCAACAAGGTCGGCGGCGAATCGATGGCGCTGACGGTCTGGGGCTCGCTGTCAAGCTGGACGCTGACGGCGCTGCCCCTGTTCATCTGGATGGGCGAGATCCTGCTCAAGACCAAACTGTCCGAAGGCATGTTCCGGGGGCTGTCACCGTGGCTGCAGCGCCTGCCGGGCCGGCTGCTGCATGTCAACGTGATCGGCTGCACGATCTTCGCCGCGGTGTCGGGCTCGAGCGCCGCCACCTGCGCGACGATCGGCAAGATTTCGCTGCCCGAACTGGCCAAGCGCGGCTATCCCGATTCGATGGCGATCGGCTCGCTGGCCGGCGCCGGCACGCTGGGGCTGCTGATTCCGCCGTCGATCATCATGATCGTCTATGGCGTCACCGCGGACGTGTCGATCGGCAAGCTGTTCATCGCCGGCGTGTTGCCGGGCCTGCTGCTGGCGCTGCTGTTCATGGGCTATGTCGCGGTCTGGGGCTGGCGCCATCGCGACGCGATCCCGGTGCCCGAGCATCGGCTGGACCTGCACGCCAAGCTGGCCGAGTCCCGCCATCTGATTCCGGTGGTGCTGCTGATCGGCGCGGTGCTGGGCTCGATCTACGCGGGCGTCGCCACCGCGACCGAGGCGGCGGCGCTCGGCGTGGTCGGTGCGCTGGTGCTCGCGCTGGCGCAGCGCACGCTGACCTGGCAGACCTTCCGCGATTCGCTGATGTCCGCCACGCGGCTGTACTGCATGATCGCGCTGATCCTGGCGGGCTCGTCGTTCCTGACGCTGGCGATGGGCTTCATCGGCCTGCCGCGCCACCTGGCCGAATGGATCGTCGGCCTGAACCTGACGCCGTTCCTGCTGATCGTCGCGCTGATGGTGTTCTTCATCATCCTCGGCTGCTTCCTCGACGGCATCTCGATGGTGGTGCTGACGATGTCGGTGCTGCTGCCGACGATCCAGGCGGTCGGCATCGACCTGCTGTGGTTCGGCATCTTTGTCGTGCTGGTGGTCGAGATGGCGCAGATCACGCCGCCGGTCGGCTTCAACCTGTTCGTGCTGCAGGGGATGACCCGGCGCAATATCAGTTATATCGCCTGGGCCGCCTTCCCCTTCTTCGTGCTGATGGTGGTGGCGGTGCTGCTGATCTGGGCCTTCCCCGGCCTGGTGACCTATCTGCCCGCGCAGATGAAGATGTAGATCCCCATGCGCGCCATCGTGATCGGGGCCGGCGTGATCGGCGTGTGCTCGGCCTGGTATCTGCGCGAGGCCGGATTCGAGGTCACCGTGCTGGACCGGCGCGCCTCTCCGGCCCAGGAGACCAGCTTCGGCAACGCCGGCGTCATCGCGCCCGGCTATGTGACACCGTGGGCCGCGCCGGGGATGCCGGCCAAGGTACTGCGCACCCTGTTCGCCAGTACCTCGCCGGTGGTATTCCGGCCGAGCGCCGACCCCGCGATGTGGCGCTGGATCGCGCGCTGGCTCGGCGAATGCCGGCTCGAGCGCTACCGCGTCAACAAGCTGCGCATGCAGCGGCTGGCCTTCTACAGCCGCGCCTGCCTGCACCAGTTGCGCGACCAGCTGCAGATCGACTACGAGCAGTCGCAGGGCTATCTGCAGCTGTTCAGGACCGAGCGCGACCTTCAGATGGCCCAGCCCGCGCTGGCGCTGCTGCGCGAGAACGCCGTGCCCCATCGGCTGGTCGATGCGGCCGAATGCCGCCGGCTCGAGCCTGGGCTGGCTCCGGACACCGCGCTGGCCGGCGGGCTGCATCTGCCCGAGGACGAATCGGGCAATTGCCCGATGTTCACGCGCCGGCTGCGGCAGTTCGCCGAAGCGGCCGGCGTGCGGTTCCTGATGGACACCACCGTTCAGGGCATCGGCGCGCCTCGCGACGGCATGCTTTCCGTATCGATGCGGCACCAGGGCAGCGAGTCGACACTGCGCGCGCAGCACGTCGTGGTTGCCGCCGGCGTCGCCAGTGCCGCGCTGCTGCGCCCGCTCGGCCTGCGCGTGCCGCTCTATCCGGTCAAGGGCTATTCGGCGACGGTGCCGGTGCGCGATGCCCTGCAGGCGCCGCTGGGCGCGCTGATGGACGAGTCGTACAAGGTCGCGATCACCCGCATGGGCAATCGCATTCGGCTGGCCGGCACCGCCGAGCTCGGCTCGCGCAAGCTGGACCTGCGCCAGGCCGCGGTACGCACCCTGCTGAAGGTCGGCCGCGACTGGTTCCCGGGCGCGGCGAACTACGCCGAGGCGTCGTTGTGGACCGGTGCCCGCCCGATGCTGCCGGACGGCCCGCCGCTGATCGGCGCCACCGCCGTGCCCGGGCTGTTCCTCAATCTCGGCCATGGGTCCACCGGCTGGGCGATGGCCTGCGGCTCCGGCAAGCTGCTTGCGGCCCAGGTGTCCGGCGCGCCGGCCGAGATCGACCTGGAAGGCCTGACGCCGGACCGCTACGGCCTGGGCCCGCGGCGATGAGCCGTTTGCCGGCGGCGCTGCGATAATGCGCCGATGACGCCCTTCTCCTCTCCCGCCGTTGCCGGGACGGCCGCCGAGGCCGCGGACTGGTTGCGCTTCGATCCGGCCAGCGCCACGTCCATTCCGCTGTTCGACAGCGCCGCGATCCGCCGGCTCGAACAGGCGGCGTACGCCACCCTGTCGCCGTTCACGCTGATGGCCCGTGCCGGGGCTGCCGCTGCCGCCTGGCTGAGCGCCCATGCACCGGCCGGCCCGCTGCTGTTGCTGGCGGGCCCCGGCAATAACGGCGGCGACGCGCTGGTCGCGGCGACGCACCTGCATCAGGCCGGCCGCGAGGTACAGGCATGGCTGCTGGCCGATCCCGCGCGCCTGCCCGCCGACGCCGCACGCGCGTGGCAGGACGCGAACGATGCCGGCGTGCCGCTGCAGGTGCTGGTGCCCGATGCCGCCTCGCCGCAAACCGCGCCGCCGTGGCCTTCGTCGGCGCCGCGTTTTGCCGCGGTGGTCGACGGCCTGCTCGGTATCGGCCTGAACCGTCCCGCCAGCGGCGTGCTGGCCGAATGGATCGCGCGGCTGTGCGCACTGGCCGACGACGGGGTGCCGGTGTTCGCGCTCGACGTGCCGAGCGGCCTGTCGGCCGATACCGGCGCCGGTACGCCCGCGGTGCGCGCGACCCGGACGTTGACCTTCATCGCCGCGAAGCCGGGCCTGCTGACGTTGGACGGCCGCGACTGTGCCGGCGAACTCGATATCGCGCCGCTCGGCCTCGACTATCCGCCGCAGGATGCAGCGGCGGCCTGGGCCGCGTGGACCAATACGCCTGCCCGCTTCGCCGCGGCGCTGCCCGGCCGGCGGCATGCCAGCCACAAGGGCAGCTTCGGCACGCTTGCGGTGATCGGCGGCAGCATCGGCATGGTCGGCGCGCCTCTGCTGGGTGCGCGGGCCGCGTTGCATCTGGGCGCCGGGCGCGTGCATATCGGCTTTCTGGCCGACCCCGCGCCGCCATTCGATCCGGTGCATCCCGAGCTGATGCTGCATCCGGTCGACCGGCTGCAGTTGCAACAGATGTCGGCGCTGGTGGCGGGCCCCGGCATGGGAACCGGCGAGGACGCGCGCCGATGGCTCGAGACGGTGCTGCGTTCGGGTACGCCGGCCGTGCTCGATGCCGATGCGCTGAACCTGCTGGCCGCAGACGCGGCGTTGGCCGCGCTGGCGAAGGCCGGCGCCGCACCGCGCGTGCTGACGCCGCATCCGCTCGAAGCGGCACGGTTGATGGGCTGCACCGTGGCGGAAATCCAGCGCGATCGACTCGGCGCGGCGCGCGCGCTGGCCAAGCAGTGGCAAGCGGTGGTTGTGCTGAAGGGCTCGGGTACCGTGATCGCCCGGCGAGACGGGAACGCGGTCGCCATCAATCCCACTGGCAATGCGGGCCTGGCCACCGCCGGCACCGGCGACGTGCTGGCCGGCATGATCGGCGCGCTGCTGGCGCAGGGCATGGCTGCCGAGCCTGCGGCGCTGGCCGGGGTCTGGCTGCATGGCCGCGCCGCCGATCGCCTGGTGGCCGGCGGCGAAGGTCCGGCCGGGCTGACCGCCGGCGAATTGCCCCGCGCCGCGCGGCACGAACTCAATGCGTTGAACGCGATGAAGGTGCCTAGCATGCCGGGCCCGCGGCGATGAGCGGCGCGATCCCGGTACAGAGCGCAGCGCCGAGCCGCCGGCAGCTGTTGACCGGCATCGCGTTGCTGGTGCTCGGCCAATGGATCCTGACGCTGCTCGACGCCACCGGCAAGACGCTGACCCAGCAGGGCCTGCCGATCATGGCGGTGGCCTGGGTCCGTTACGTGGGCCATGTGGTCGCCATCTTTCTGCTGCTCGGTCCCGCGCGCTTCCGGGCCCAGGCCCGCACCGGCCAGCCGAGGCTGCAATGGATGCGCGGCGCCCTGATGCTGGCGTCGACGCTGGTGTTCTTTTCGGTGCTGAAGCTGATGCCGTTGGCGACCGCCACCGCGCTGAACTTCTGCGCGCCGCTGTTCGTGGTCGCGCTGTCGCCATGGCTGCTCGGCGAACGGCCGGGGCGCAACGCCCGCCTGATGCGCTGGAGCGGCGTGCTGATCGGCTTTGCCGGCATGCTGGTGGTGGTGCGCCCCGGCGGCGAGCTGACGCCGGGCGGCGTGGCGCTGGGTCTCACCTCGGCACTGCTGTTCGCGCTGCTGCAAATGCTGACGCGACGCATGGCGGCCCACGACGCGCCGATGACCACGCTGATCTGGAGCGGCATCACCGGCGCCGCGCTGACGACGCTGCTGGTGCCCTTCTTCTGGTTCACCGCGATGCCGACGCCGCTGCAATGCGCGCTGCTGCTGTCCGCCGGCATCACCGGGTCGCTCGGGCACTACTTCGTGATCCGTGCGTTCCAGTACGCGGACGCCTCGTTCCTCAGTCCCTTCCTCTATCTGCAGATCATCTCGGCGACCACGGTCGGCTTCCTCGCCTTCGGCCAGTTGCCGGACTGGACCACGGCGCTGGGGATTGCGGTGATCTGCGCCGGCGGCCTGTGGGTCGCGGGCGGCGAATCGGCATTGCGGCTGGTGGCCCGCAGCCTCGGCGGAACGCGCTGATTGCGGCGTTGTCTGACAGTTTTCGCCGAATGTGCACGCTATACTCGGCACGTTCCGCGTCTTCTGCGCTCGTACTATCCGGTCGTACTACCCGGTCGTACTATCCGCTCGACCCTTTTCCGCCCGTATTTCGCAATGCCCACTGACCTTCCCGCCTGGCCACGTCTGCAGCAGCACTACCAAGCGATCCGCGACCAGCGGATGCGCGACTGGTTTGCCGCGCCCGACGCCGGCGAGCGGGTCGACCGGTTCTCGCTGGAAGCGGCCGGCCTGTTCCTGGACTATTCGAAAAACCGCATCGTGCCGGAGACGATGGACCTGCTGGTCCAGCTCGCCGAAGAGGCCAAGGTACCCGCGCGGCGCGATGCCATGTTCGCTGGCACACATATCAATGCGACCGAGGACCGCGCCGCGCTGCATATGGCGCTGCGTGCCGCACCGGACGCGCCGTTCCAGGTCGACGGCAAGCCGGTGATGCCGGCCGTGCACGATGTGCTCTCGCGCATGCGGGACTTCTCGCAGCGCGTGCGCAGCGGCGAATGGAAGGGCCATGGCGGCAAGACCATCACCGACGTGGTCAACCTTGGCATCGGCGGCTCGGACCTCGGGCCGCGCATGGTGTGCCGGGCGCTGGCGCACCTTGCGGGCGATGGCCGTGGTGACAGCAGCGGTAGCGCGGCTTCTGGCCCGCGCGTGCATTTCGTGTCCAACGTCGACGGCACCGAACTGGCCGAGACGCTGGCGCGGCTCGATCCCGAACGCACGCTGGTGATCGTCTGCTCGAAGACCTTCACCACGCTGGAGACGATGGCGAACGCCAACAGCACGCGCCAATGGTTTATCGCGCGCGGCGTGCCGGAGAGCGGACTGGCGCGCCATTTCGTCGCGGTGTCGACCAACCTGGAAGCGGTGCGCGCCTTCGGCATCGATCCGGCCAATATGTTCGAGTTCTGGGACTGGATCGGCGGACGCTTCTCGCTGTGGTCCTCGGTCGGGCTGTCGATCACGCTGGCGCTCGGCTTCGAAGCCTTCGCGGAACTGCTGGCCGGCGGCCGCGAGATGGACGAGCACTTCCGCAGCGCACCGCTCGCGCGCAACATGCCGGTGATCCTTGGCCTGCTGGGGGTCTGGTACCGCAATGTGTTCGGCCTGCCGACCAGCTGCATGGCGCCCTACTCGACCTCGCTGGAACTGTTTCCCGCCTTCCTGCAGCAGCTGGAAATGGAGAGCAACGGCAAGTCGGTGCAGCGCGATGGCCAGCCGGTGCGCGTGGACACCTCGCCGGTGGTCTGGGGAACGGCCGGCACCAATGGCCAGCACGCGTATTTCCAGCTGATCCACCAGGGCTCGCAGATCGTGCCGGTCGATTTCGTTGCACCGCTGTCCGCGCCGCGCACGCTGCCGGGCCATCATGCCAAGCTGCTGGCCAACTGCTTCGCGCAGGCCGAGGCGCTGATGCGCGGGCGGACCGAGGAAGAACTGCGCGCGGCCGGCATCGTCGAGCCCGACCGTATCGCGCATATGCGCTTCGAGGGCAATCGGCCCAGCAATATGCTGCTGATCGACGGCATCACGCCGCGCGCGCTGGGCGCGCTGATCGCGCTGTACGAGCACCGCACCTTCGTGATGGGCGCGATCTGGAATATCAATTCGTTCGACCAGTGGGGTGTCGAACTGGGCAAGCTGCTGGCGCGGCCGATCGAGGCCGAGCTGAACGGACGCGCCGAGGGGCCGCACGATCCGTCCACCAGCGCGCTGATCGCGCGCGCGCGAGGCGCGCTGGCCCGGGGAGGCTGAGGGCCTGCCCTTGCCCTCGATTTCGCGTTCTCAGACTTCCGCGCCCATCCACTCGTCGCTGGCGACCTTGCCTGCCTCGATCGTCAGGATGCGACCGCAGCGGGCCGCCACCGAGCGATCGTGCGTGACCAACACCAGCGTCGAGCCGGCGTCGCGATTCAGTTCGAACATCAGCGCGATCACCGCTTCGCCGGTCGCGGTGTCGAGGCTGCCGGTCGGCTCGTCGGCGAACAGGATGTCGGGCCGCGTGACGAAGGCACGGGCCAGCGCGACGCGCTGCTGCTCGCCGCCCGACAGCGTGCGCGGATAGTGCGACAGCCGCGCGCCCAGGCCGACCCGCTCCAGCATCGCCTTGGCGCGCTCTCGCACGCCGTCGGCCTCGCCGCGCAGCTCCAGTGGCAGCATCACATTCTCCAGCGCGGTCAGATGGCCGACCAGCTGGAACGACTGGAACACGAAGCCGACATGCCGCCCCCGCAGCGCGGCGCGCTGGTCCTCGTCCAGCGCGAACAGGTCGTGACCGTGCAGCGACACGGTGCCGCGGCTCGGCAGGTCGAGCCCGGCCATCAGCCCGAGCAGCGTCGACTTGCCCGACCCCGAGGCGCCGACGATGGCCAGCGTTTCGCCGGGCGTGACGGAAAAGGACACGTCGTGCAGAATCGTCAGCGAACCGGTCGCGTCCGTCACGGTCTTTCCCAAGGATTCGACAGCAAGAATGGATGAGGACATGAGCAAGGGTTTCCGGAACGGTTTCTGGCGGGACATCGGTGGACGCTGGCGCGCCCTGGTGCTGGGCGGGCTGCTGGCGCTGGCAGCGATGCCCGCGCTGGCGCAACGCGCGCCCACGATCCTGGTGCTTGGCGACAGCCTGTCGGCGGAATACGGCATCGCGCGCGGCGCAGGATGGGTCAAGTTATTGGAAGACCGCCTGCGCGCGGAGAGGTTCGATTATAGCGTCGTCAATGCGAGCATCAGCGGCGAGACCACGGTAGGCGGCAAGACCCGTCTGCCCGATCTGCTGTCCCGGCACCGGCCCGCCGTGGTGGTCGTCGAACTCGGCGCCAACGACGCGCTGCGCGGCCTGCCGCTGCAGAGCACCGAGGCCAACCTGCGCCAGATCGTCACCAGCGCCAAGGCCGCGAAGGCCAATGTGCTGCTGATCGGCATGCGGATCCCGCCGAACTACGGGCCCGACTACACCGAGCGCTTCTTCGCGCTGTATCCGAAGCTGGCCAAGGAATACCAGCTGCCGCTGGTGCCCTTCCTGCTGGACAAGGTGGTGACGCGGCCGGACTGGTTCCAGGACGATCGCATCCATCCGACCGCGCAGGCCCAGCCGGCGCTGCTCGACACCGTGTGGCCGCAGCTGGAGCCGCTGCTCAAGCGCCAGCGGCGCAGCGCGGAGGAAGGCAAGGCGCAGCAACGGCGCGGATGAACGGCGGGCCGGCGGCGTCGGCCGCCGGTGCATGACACCGGCGCATGACATCGGCGCATGACATCGGCGCATGACAAAGGGGCCCCGCGGGGCCCCTTCTTCATCGCTGCAGGACCGACCTGTGCGGCCGGCCACGTCAATCGTCGTCAGCCTGCCGGCTGCGATTCCGCCGGCGCCGCGGGCTTGAGCACCTCGACGTCCGAACGCGCCTTCAGGCTCTCGAAGAACGCTTCCAGCTCGCTCTGGCCGGCCAGTTGCGACAGCTGCTGGGCATCCGCCTGGCGTTGCGCCGGATTGGCCTGCGCCGGCTGCGAAACCTTGGCGATGCGATAGATCGCATAGCCCTGCGCGCCCAGATCGACGCCGACCATCGCCGGCAGCTTCGATGCATCGGCGCGCATCACGGCCTCGACCGCCTTCGGCGCGAGACCGGCCGGTTGCTGCCGCGACACTGTGACGGCGCCGCCAAAGCCATCGGCCGACCCGCTCTGCTTCAGTTTGGCCAGCTGCGCTTCGCCGTCCTTGCGCGCCAGTTCGGCGGCCTGCTCGGCGACGTACTGCGCGCGGACCTGATCGCGCACCGCGTCGAACGGACGCACCGACGCCGGGCGATACTCGACCACGCGGCCGGCGACCAGCGTTTCCGGACCGACCTGGATCGCTTCGGTATTGCGCTTGTTCTTGATCGCGTCGTCGCTGAACAGCGCGGTCAGCACCTTCTCGTTGTTCAGCGGATTGTTCGCGCCCAGCGCGGGGTTCGGCGCGCGGGTCACGTTGTCGGCGGTCTGGATCGTCAGCTTGAACTTGTCGGCGGCCGGCTTCAGGCTGTCAGACTGCTCGTAGACGGTATTGCCGAAGGCATCGGCCTGCTCGGTGAACTGCTTGGCCGCGAGCTGCTTGCGCAGTTCGGCCTCGAGTTCGGCCTTGACCGACTCGAGCGGACGCGTCTGCGACGGCTTGACCTCGGTCACCTTGATGATGTGATAGCCGTAGTCGGTCTCGACCACATCGCTGAGCTGGTTCGGCTGCAGCGCGTACATCGCGTCCTCGAACGGCTTGACCAGCGCGCCGCGGCCCATGAAACCGAGGTCACCGCCCTTCTCCGCCGAGCCCGGATCCTGCGACTGCTTGCGCGCGACATCGGCGAAGGTGTCCGGGTGCTTGCGCAGTTCTTCCAGCAGCCTGGTGGCCTTGTCCTTGGCGGCCTGACGCTCGGCGGCGGGCGCATCCTTCGGCGCCGCGATCAGGATATGGCTGGCGCGGCGCTCCTCGTCGGTACGGAAGCGCGCGATATTGCTGTCGTAGTAGGACTTCAGCTGCTCGGGCGTGATGCTGATGCCCGCGGCCAGCGCATCGGCCGACAGCACCAGGTATTCGACCTTGGCCTGCTCGGGCACGCTGAAGGCCTGGCGATGCTTGTCGTAGTACGCCTTCAGCGCGGCGTCGTCGGCCGACACCTTGGCGGCGTAGTCGCTGGCCTTCAGCAGCAGCGGCTGGACCTCGCGCTGCTGGTCGCGCGCGGCGATCAGGCGGTCCAGCAACGACTTCGGCATGAAGGCGGTCGCGCCGATCGACTGGCCGAGCTGCTGCGTCGCCAGGTCGAAGCGCATGCGCGCGTCGAACTGTTCGGGGGTCATGCCCTGCGAGGCCAGCAGTTCGAGATAGGCCTTGTCCTCGACCCGCCCGTCCGCCTTCTTCGGCAGCTGCGCGATCGCAGGAATATTCACGATCGCCTCGTACAGGCGCTCGTTCGACACGGTCAGATGCTCGCGATTGACCTCGTTGGCGACCACGCGCTGCAGGATCAGCTGGTCCAGCACGGCCTTGCGCGCTTCCGGACCTTCGAACTGGCGCGGATCGTAGGCGGCGCCCAGCACCTGACGCATCCGCTCGGACTGCTCGCGCAGCACGTTGTCGACTTCCTGTTGGGTGATGGCACGGCCATCGACCTTGGCGGCGTCGTGCGAACTGTCCATGAAGCGCGAATAGCTTTCCACGCCGAAGAACACGAACGACGGAAACACCAGCACCAGCAGCAGCAAAAGCATCAGGCGCCGGTTGTTGCGAACGAAATCAAGCATGCTGACTCGGGATCAAGTTGGGACGGAGGTCAAACTCCGCGATTCTAGCAGGCTGCGCGGGGCCGCCCGGTGGATGTGGCGTCGGCGGCCGCTAAGGGTGGGCTACAGACCGGGTCTGCAAATGAAAACAGCCGCATGGAGGCGGCTGATTCGGCCGGCCACCTGGCGGTGCCCGGATGCAATGTGGCGGAGTGGACGGGACTCGAACCCGCGACCCCCGGCGTGACAGGCCGGTATTCTAACCGACTGAACTACCACTCCGATGTCGGTCTCGCTGCCCGGCGACACGGCCCGATAAGTTGAAGCATGACGATCGGGCCATCGAGAGAGTGGTGGGTGCTGAGGGGATCGAACCCCCGACCTACGCCTTGTAAGGGCGCCGCTCTACCAGCTGAGCTAAGCACCCGCTCGATGTTGCCGCGATGTTGCCACCCGATGTTTCCACCATGTGGCCGCAATGCCGCCAATCCGGCTGTATCGCCGCGCACGTATCAGCCGTCGACTGCCGTTTGCGCTGCGAGGCCGCAAGTGTAATACAGCGTGTTTGGCTTTGCCAAGCCGAACACCGCGCGGCGCGCAAAAAAAACCGCAGGGCGAACCCTGCGGTCTTTGCGGTGCCGGCGGGTGGAATCGCCCGGCCGGCGCACGCTCGGCACGATCAGTGGTGAATCATCTCGTGCGTGGCGGCCGCGCCCTTGTCCTTGACTTCGGCAGGGCTGGCGACCTCTTCCGGCAGCGGCTCGGGTACGCGCTCGAGCGCCATTTCCAACACCTTGTCGATCCAGCGCACCGGAACGATCTCGATGTTGTTCTTGACGTTGTCCGGAATCTCGGCGAGGTCCTTGACGTTCTCCTCCGGAATCAGCGCCAGCTTGATGCCACCGCGGTGGGCGGCCAGCAGCTTCTCCTTCAGACCGCCGATCGGCAGCACTTCGCCGCGCAGCGTGATCTCGCCGGTCATCGCCACATCGGCGCGCACCGGAATACCGCTGAGCACCGACACCAGCGCCGTCGTCATCGCGATACCGGCGGACGGACCGTCCTTCGGCGTCGCGCCCTCGGGCACGTGGATGTGGATGTCCCGCTTCTCGAACATCTCGTCGGTGATGCCGAGCCGGCGGGCGCGCGAACGCACCACCGAACGCGCGGCCTCGACCGATTCCTTCATCACGTCGCCCAGCGAGCCGGTGCGCGTGATATTGCCCTTGCCCGGCATCAGCGCCGCCTCGATCGTCAGCAGATCGCCGCCCACCTCGGTCCACGCCAGACCGGTGACCTGGCCCACCTGGTTTTCCTTGCCGGCCAGGCCGAAGTCGTACTTGCGCACGCCGAGGAATTTGTCCAGGTTCTCCGAGTCGACCTTGACCGTGCCGCTCTCCTTCTTCAGCAGCAGCATCTTGACGACCTTGCGGGCGATCTTCGACACCTCGCGTTCCAGCGAGCGCACGCCGGCTTCGCGGGTGTAGTAGCGGATGATGTCGCGGATCGCCGCTTCGCTGACCTCGATCTCACCCGGCTTCAGACCGTTGTTGCGGATCTGCTTCGGCAGCAGATAGCGCTGGGTGATATTGACCTTCTCTTCCTCCGTGTAGCCGGACAGCCGGATCACTTCCATCCGGTCGAGCAGCGGCGGCGGAATGTTCAGCGAGTTCGACGTGGCCACGAACATCACGTCCGACAGGTCGAAGTCCACCTCGATGTAGTGGTCCTGGAACGTGTGGTTCTGTTCCGGGTCCAGCACCTCGAGCAGCGCCGACGACGGGTCGCCGCGGAAGTCCATGCCCATCTTGTCGATCTCGTCGAGCAGGAAGAGCGGATTGCGCACGCCGACCTTGGTCAGGCTCTGCAGGATCTTGCCGGGCATCGAACCGATATAGGTACGGCGGTGACCGCGGATCTCGGCTTCGTCGCGCACGCCGCCCAGCGCCATGCGGACGAACTTGCGGTTCGTCGCACGCGCCACCGACTGGCCCAGCGAGGTCTTGCCGACCCCAGGCGGCCCGACCAGGCACAGGATCGGCGCCTTGACCTTGTCGACGCGCTGCTGCACGGCGAGGTATTCGAGGATCCGTTCCTTGACCTTCTCGAGACCGTAGTGGTCCTCGTCCAGCACGCGCTCGGCGTTGGCCAGGTCGTTATTGACCTTGCTCTTCTTGCGCCACGGCAGGTTGACCAGCGTGTCGATGTAGTTGCGCACGACGGTCGCCTCGGCGGACATCGGCGACATCAGCTTGAGCTTCTTGAACTCGGCCTCGGCCTTCTTCTTGGCCTCCTTCGGCATGCGGGCGGCCTTGATGCGCTTGTCGAGTTCCTCGAGATCCGCGCCCTCTTCGCCTTCGCCCAGTTCCTTCTGGATGGCCTTGACCTGCTCGTTCAGGTAGTACTCGCGCTGGCTCTTCTCCATCTGGCGCTTGACGCGGCCACGGATGCGCTTCTCGACCTGCAGGATGTCGATCTCGCCCTCGAGCTGCGACAGCAGGCTCTCCAGGCGCTCGGTCACGTTGACCATCTCCAGGATCTTCTGCTTCTGCTCGAGCTTGATCGGCAGATGCGCGGCGATGGTATCGGCCAGGCGGCCCGGCTCGTCGATGCCCGACAGCGAGGTCAGGATCTCCGGCGGGATCTTCTTGTTCAGCTTCACGTACTGGTCGAACTGCGACACGATCGCGCGGCGCAGGGCCTCGGTCTCGGCGCTCTCGCCCGGGCCCAGGGGCACCGGCACGGCCTCGCACATGAAGTGCGAGTCGTCCTCGCTCACTTCGCGGATATTCGCGCGCTGCGTGCCTTCGACCAGCACCTTCACGGTGCCGTCCGGCAGCTTCAGCATCTGCAGGATATTGGCGATGCAGCCGACCTCGTACAGGTCTTCGGCGGTGGGCTCATCCTTCGCCGCCGTTTTCTGGGCCACGAGCATGATGCTCTTGCCCGACTCCATCGCAGTTTCCAGCGCCTTGATGGACTTCGGGCGACCCACGAACAGCGGGATCACCATGTGCGGAAACACCACCACGTCGCGCAGCGGCAACAGTGGGAGGCGAATCGGCTCAGCCGGGAGGAGTTGTGTTCCAGACATCAGTTTCCCCAGTCAGTCATTTAAGGCGTAAATTGGGTCGCACGAACCGATTACAAGACAGCAATTACCGGTTCGCAGCATCAGTCAAATGACGGCCCCGACACTTGCGAATCCCGCGCAAACAGCATACCCGCGTTTCGTCCCGTTCGTTTGGCGAAATGAAGAAAAAAAGCCGCTCGCTTCTCGCGAACGGCCTGTCGGTTGGCTGCCGGCGGGATACGCCCTTGCGCCGGCGTTCGCGTCAGTTGGAGCCAGCCACCTTGGGCTGCTCCTCGTACATCAGCAAGGGGGGCGCGTCGCCGGTGATCGTGCTTTCGTCGATCACGACTTTTTGCACGCCCTTGTAATTCGGCAGGTCGTACATGACATCCATCAGCGATTGTTCGAGGATCGAACGCAGGCCGCGCGCACCCGTCTTGCGCTTGATGGCCTTGCGGGCAATCGCGGACAGCGCCGCCGGCCGGATCTCCAGTTCGACGCCTTCCATCGCCAGCAGTTTCTGATATTGCTTGACCAGCGCGTTCTTCGGCTCGATCAGGATCTGCACCAGTGCGGCCTCGTCCAGCTTGGACAGCGTCGCGACCACCGGCAGGCGGCCGATCAGTTCGGGAATCAGGCCGAACTTGATCAGATCCTCGGGTTCGGTCTGCGGCAGCACCTCGCTGACATCGCGCTCTTCCTTGCTCTGGACCTGGGCGCCGAAGCCGATGCCGGTCTTGTCCGAGCGCTGCATGATGACCTTTTCCAGTCCATCGAAGGCACCGCCGCAGATGAACAGGATATTGGTGGTATCGACCTGCAGGAAGTCCTGGTTTGGATGCTTGCGCCCGCCTTGCGGCGGCACCGAGGCCATGGTGCCCTCGATCAGCTTCAGCAGCGCCTGCTGCACACCCTCGCCCGACACGTCGCGCGTGATGGACGGGTTGTCCGACTTGCGCGAGATCTTGTCGATCTCGTCGATGTAGACGATGCCGCGCTGGGCCTTCTCGACCTCGTAATTGCAGTTCTGCAGCAGCTTCTGGATGATGTTCTCGACGTCCTCACCGACATAGCCGGCTTCGGTCAGCGTGGTCGCGTCGGCGATCACGAAGGGAACGTTGAGCAGGCGTGCCAGCGTCTGGGCGAGCAGCGTCTTGCCCGAACCGGTCGGGCCGATCAGCAGGATATTGCTCTTGGAGAGCTCGACATCGTCCTTCTTGCCGAGATGCTTGAGCCGCTTGTAGTGGTTGTAGACAGCCACGGCCAGGATCTTCTTGGCCTGCTCCTGGCCAATCACATACTGGTCCAGGCTTTCGCGGATCTCGTGCGGCGTCGGCAGGTCCGACTTGGCCGCGGCCGGGGCGTCCTTGTCGGCGCCGGCGGCTTCATCGCGAATGATCTCGTTGCACAGGTCGATGCATTCGTCGCAGATGAACACCGACGGGCCGGCGATCAGCTTCTTGACCTCGTGCTGGCTTTTGCCGCAGAAGGAGCAATACAGAAGCTTCTCGCTGGATGAACCTTTTTTGTCCGCCATAGGAATCGTCACATTAGCAGGGGCGCGCCAGGGCGCAGAAAGGACCTTGGCGATACGCGTCAAACGCATCATACGCCAAAACCTTTAGGGCAGCGGGCGGAACCCCCAAGGTGTGGGGGCAAACACCACAAACGAGGCGCGGGGCCTCGTTTTGTGGTGTAGGCTTGGCCGTTTGAGGCCAGGCCGGGACTCGAAAGCCGGCGGCCCCGGAAAACCGGGCCGCCGCGTCCGGCTTAACCGCGGCGGGCGATCACCTTGTCGATCAGGCCGTAATCGACTGCCTGGTCGCCGCTCATGAAATTGTCCCGGTCGGTATCGCGGGCAATCTTCTCGACCGGCTGACCGGTCACCTCGGCCAGGATCGAATTCAGGCGTTCACGCAGATAGAGGATCTCGCGCGCCTGGATCTCGATGTCCGATGCCTGGCCGCGCGCGCCGCCCAGCGGCTGATGGATCATGATCCGCGAGTTGGGCAGCGCCAGGCGCTTGCCCTTGGCGCCGGCGGCCAGCAGGAACGCGCCCATGCTGGCGGCCATGCCCATGCACAGCGTCGACACGTCCGGCTTGATGAACTGCATCGTGTCGTACACCGCCAGACCGGCCGAGACCGAACCGCCCGGCGAGTTGATGTAGAGGAAGACATCCTTGTCGGGATTCTCGCTCTCCAGAAACAGCAGCTGCGCGATCACCAGATTGGCGGTCTGGTCGTTGACTTCGCCCACCATGAACACCAGGCGCTCCTTGAGCAGGCGCGAGTAGATGTCATAGGCGCGCTCGCCCCGACCGGACTGCTCGACCACCATCGGCACCAGCCCGAGGCCCATGGTCTCCAGCGCCGAGGCTTGCGTGGTGGCGAGACGATCGAGCAAATCATTGCGGGTCATGCAGAGTTCTCCAGGAATTCGGTGGCAGGCCAGTGGCCTCGGCAAAAGGCAAACAAGCCGCCCGAAGGCGGCTTTGCCCTGAGGCGGCTGTCGATCAGGCTTGCTGGCCGCCGTTGCCTTCGGCCGTCAGCTCCTCGAAGGACACCGACTTGTCGGTAACCTTGGCCTTCTCGCACACGAAATTTACCACGTTGTTTTCGAGCACGTAGGCTTCCATCTCGGCCAGGCGCTGCTGGTCGCCGTAGTACCAGCGCATGACTTCCTTCGGATCCTCGTAGCTCTTGGCGAACTCCTCGATCTCGGCCTTGATCTGGTCGGCCTTCGCTTCGAGGCCGTTGGCCTTGACGATCTCGGCCAGGATCAGGCCCAGCTTGACGCGGCGCTCGGCCTGCTGCGCGAACATCTCCGGCGGAATCGGCATGTCCTTGGCGTTCGGCATGCCACGCTGCTCCAGATCGCGGCGGGCCATCTGCACCAGGCGCTCCTGGTCCTGTTCGATCAGGGCCTTGGGCACGTCCAGCTCGCTGGCCTTCAGCAGCGCTTCCATGACCTGGTCCTTCAGCATCGCGTGCGTGCGGCGCTTGACCTCGCGCTCCAGGTTCTCGCGGATGTCGGCGCGCATCTTCTCGACGCTGCCGTCGGCGATGCCCAGCGACTTGGCGAAGTTGTCGTCGACCTCGGGCAGGTGCGCCCACTCGACCTGCTTCATCGTGATGGTGAATTCAGCGGTCTTGCCGGCGACTTCCTTGCCGTGATAGTCCTCGGGGAAGGCCAGCGGGAAGGTCTTGCTCTCGCCGACCTTCAGGCCCAGCGCGGCCTGCTCGAACTCGGGCAGCATGCGGCCTTCGCCCAGCACGAAGACGAAGTCCTCGGCCTTGCCGCCGGCGAACTCGACGCCGTCGATCTTGCCGACGAAGTCGACCGTCACGCGGTCGCCATTCTTGGCTGCGACTTCGCCGCCGCCATCGCCATGCTCGCCGGCTTCGCCGCGGGCGTGGTAGTGGACGCGCTGCTTGCGCAGGATGTCGATGGTCTTGTCGATCTCGGCGTCGGTGATCTCGGTCTTCGTGCGGGTCACCTCGGCGGCCGACAGGTCACCGATCTTGACTTCCGGGTAGACCTCGAAGGTGGCGTCGAATGCCACTTCGTCGTCCGCCACGCCTTCGGTCTTGATCTCGAACTTGGGCTGGCCAGCGACCTTGACGTCCTGCTGCTGCGTGATGTCGAAGAACTTGCGGGCGGCCTTGTCGAAGCGCACTTCGAACTCGACCTGCTGGCCGTACTGCTTCTCGACCATCTTCATCGGCACCTTGCCCGGGCGGAAGCCGGCCATCTTGACCGTCTTCGACAGGCGAACCAGGCGTTCCTGCTTCTCCTTCTCGACCTCGGCCTTCGGGATGGCCAGGGTCACCTTGCGGTCGAGTTTGCCGAGGTTTTCAATCACATTCGACATGGTCGTCAATCCAATCCAGAAATGTTGTTGTGTTCGTCAGCGCGTTCCGCTTGCGTGCCTGCGTGCAGGGGTTTTCTCCCTCAGGCCGTCGAACGGTTCGCACGCACCAGCCACGCATGAGGCACGCGGGCAAGCCGCCTGAGCCCCGATCGCGAACTCGCGCAAACAAACACACCGCGCAAACGGAAAACGCGGATTATCGCACGGTTTCGAATCGGTTCCGGCAGTTTTTACCCTGACAAGGCTTGACCGGGGCTCGGACCGAGGCCCTCATCGCCCTGCCCGGCCTCGTGCCCGGCATCCTGGTCGGCGCCACCGTGCTGCCCATGCCGCAGCGCCCGCAGCAGCAGCCGCGCCGGATCGAGCGCGTCGGCCAGCTCGCTTTCCAGCGGCAGCGGCTCGCCTTCGATCCGGCTGGCCAGCAGTTCCCCGGCCAGCGCCGCCCAGGTCAACCCGCGCGAGGCAAAGGCCAGCGCCACATACAGGCCCGGCAGCCGCGGCAGATCCCGCAGATGCGCGCCGCGCAGCGAGGCCGCCCGGCGCTCGCACTCGGCCTCATCGGCAACCTGGCCGACCCACGGCAGGCGATTGTGCGAGACGCTGCGCACGCCGACATAGCCATGCAGCGCAGACGGGTCCAACCCATCCAAGGCCGCGCCCCTGTCCGGCAGCAGCGTCGACAGCCGGCGCAGATTGTCGGCATGGGTCTCGACCCGTTCGATCAGCGGCCCTTCGTCGGGCTCGTAGCTGGAACCGATCCTGGCGCTGCCGTCCCCGTCGCTCGGCAGCAGGTAGCCGCTACCCGTCACCACGCAGTCGGGCCAGCGGCCCAGTCGGGCCACATCGCCGGGCTCCAGCGTCGTCAACTGCCCTCGTACGCGGCGGATCGGCAGATGGCGCAGCCGCAACAGCTTGCTCGCGTGGTGCGCGTTGGCCAGCACCAGCACCGGCGCTTCGGCCACCCGCTCTCCGGCCTCGTCGAACACCTGCCAGCCGTCATCGGCGTGGCGCAGCGAGGCGATGCGGCAGCCGAACCGTGTCTCCACGGCCGCGCCGGCCATCGCCAGCTGCGCGCGGCAGACGTCGGGGGGCGCGACCCATCCGCCTTGCGGGAACCACAGGCCGCCGCGCGCCACCGTCGCGCCATGCTCGGCGGCCGCCTGCGGCGCGCTCATCCATTGCACGTACTCCGGCGGCAAGCCGAGGTCGGCCAACGCGCGCTGCTGGAGCGCCGAGTCATCGTCGTCCTGGCCGACCTGCAGCACGCCGCACCCCTTCCAGCCGACCGGATGCCCCGCTTCGGCCAGCGCCCGCCAGGCGCGCAAGGCGTACTGATTGCCGGCGCGCGACAGCCGCGACAGCACGCTGTCGTCCGGCGAAAGATGCGGATGCATGGCCGCGGCGCGATGCGACGAGGTCTCGCGCGCCGGACCGTCGTGCGCATCGATCAGCGTCACGCGCCAGCCACGCGCGGCCAGCCGCTCGGTCACCGCGCAACCAGCCAGGCCCGCGCCGATCACGATCGCGTGGCGCCGCGTCCAGGCACCGGGCATCGGCGGGGCATGGCGACGGCGGCGTTCGGCGGGCATGTGCGCGACCGTCATGTCGCGCTTGCTGCCGAAGCCGGGCACCTTGCTGACTGCGAAGCCGGCCGCCTGCAGCCCGCGCCTGACGAAGCCGGCGGCCGTATAGGTCGCCAGCGTGGCGCCGGGACGGGCCAGCCTGGCCAGCCCCTTCATCACCGTCGGGTCCCACATGTCGGCATTGCGCGCCGGGGCGAAGCCATCCAGATAGAAGGCGTCGGCGCCGACGGCCAGCCGCGGCAGCAGCGCCTGCACGTCGCCCAGCGCCAGCGTCAGCACCACCGCGCCGCCGTCGAAGGCGAGCCGATGCAGCCCGGGCAACGCCAACGGCCACGCGGCCTGCAACTGCCGCGCCAATGGAGCGAGCTCGTCGAGGCCGACGTGCAGCTCGGCCAGCCCCTCGCGCGTGAACGGATGCTTCTCGATCGAGACGAAATGCAGGCGCGCGCAGCGGCGCGGATCGTCGCGCCAGGCCTGCCACGTCGCGAGGAAATTAAGGCCTTGGCCGAAGCCCGTCTCGACGATGACGAACTGCTCGCGGCCCTGCCAGGCCTGCGGCAGCCCGTTGCCGCCGAGAAAGACATGGCGCGCCTGCGCCAGCCCGCCCTCGACGCTGTGATAGACGTCGTCATAGCGGGGCGAGTACGGCGTCCCCTGGTCGGACAGGATCGGCTCGGCGGGATCGAGGGCGCGGGGCATGGAGCGAACGGAAAACAGGGTGGCGAACGGCAGAAGGACGCCGCCGCAAAGCCGGCCGGATGGTAGCATGGCGCCCTGCTCCGCCCGCCCCTGCCATGCTCAGCTATCGCCACGCCTTCCACGCCGGCAATCACGCCGACGTTCTCAAGCACGCCATCGTCACCCAACTGCTCGACTACCTGACGCAGAAGGACAAGCCGTTCTGGTATATCGACACGCACGCCGGCGCCGGCCTCTACGCGCTGGACGAGGGCTACGCGACCAAGAAGTCGGAGTTCGAAACCGGCATCGGGCCGCTGTGGCGCGCCGCCGCGGACGGCCGCGCGCTGCCGCCGCTGCTGCAGGAATATCTGGACCAGGTACGCACGCTGAACCCCGACGGCCGCCTGCGGCACTATCCCGGCTCGCCGTGGCTGGCCTGGCAGATGCTGCGCGAAGCGGACCGGCTGCGGCTGTTCGAGTTGCACAGCACCGAAATCCAGGTGCTGCGCGACAACTTCCGCGGCGCGGGCCGCCGCGTGATGCTCTATGACGGCGACGGCTTCGGCGGCATCAAGGCCATCCTTCCCCCGCCGCCGCGCCGCGCGCTGGTGCTGATCGATCCGTCGTACGAGGACAAGCAGGACTACGCCCGCACCGTGCAATGCCTGCGCGACGGCCTGCAGCGGTTTGCGACCGGCACCTATGCCGTCTGGTATCCGCAGGTGCAGCGGCGCGAGTCCGTGCAATTGCCGGTCCAGATGAAGGCGCTGCCGTTCAAGAGCTGGCTGCACGCGACGCTGACCGTCAAGCATCCGGTGCCCGGCGGGCTAGGCCTGCACGGCAGCGGCATGTTCGTCGCCAATCCGCCGTGGACCCTGCGCGCGGCGCTGGAGGCGGCGCTGCCGGCGCTGGCCGAACTGCTCGGCCAGGACGCCGGCGCCACCTTCACGCTGGAAGGCGAACAGCCTTGAGCGCAGGACAGCGCTGCCTGCCGGCGCTGCGCCCTCCCCGCTACATCATGCGACGGGTGAACTGCCCTCGCTCGGCGCCGGACATCAGTTCGAGGAAGGCCTCCGTCGTCATATGGATCAGTTCCTCGTGGTCGCCCGCCTCGAAATAGACCTCGGGCTGGCCGAGCAGGCTGTCGTCGATATAGGTGCGCATGCCATAGGCCATGCCGACCGGCGGGATCGCGCCGAGCACGCAGTCCTTGAACACTTCGCGCACCTCGTCCTCGCTGGCCATCGTCAGCCGGCGGCCGGTGCGCTCGCATAGTTCCGCCAGGTCGAGCAGGCGAGTCGACGGCATCACCGCGACCACGTAGCCCGCCTCGTCCTCGAGCAGTACAGTCTTGACCAGGCGATCGCCCGGCACATGGGCGGCCTGCGCGGTGGCCATGCTGCCCAGCGCATAGGGGTGGCGGATGATATCGAAATGGCTGTTCTTGCTACTCAGGCAAGTCGCCAGGGTGGTTGCCAGTGCCATGATGGGTCCCCTCATCGAGATACAGGGATGGCGCGCACTGGCGTGAGGCGCGTGGCGCGCCGTCCATCAGCCATCACTGGGGGGCGCCGGTGCAACGCTGGCCTGCGGGTATCTACTATAGGACGCGGGGGACGTGGCGCGGGAACGGGACGGCGGCGATCGCGCCGCCCGATGCGGAGGGAAATCAGCGGGGAAAGGTCACGGTACCGTGCACGGTGACGCCCGGCGGCACATAGACCGGGGCCGGCTCGACATAGACCGGCGCCGGACCGTAGTAGCCATAGCGCGGTCCCTTGCACTTGCGCTCTTCCTTGTAGTCGCCGTTGCCCTTGAACTTGCGTTCGACCTTGCAGTTACCGTCCCAGTACTCTTCCTTGTAGTCGCCGCCATGGTGATGGCCGCGCCATTTGCCATGGCCGCTTTCGTCCTTCCAGGGGTCGGCCTGGGCGGCCAGCGGCAGGGCGAGCAAGGCGGCGAGACAGAGGGACTTTGCGGTAGCGGTCATGATCGTGTCCCGCCTCGACGCGGGCGTGATGCGCAGTTCTTCTTGTCTGGGAGATTAGCGCCGGCACCGGTCCGCGGCGAGGCAGAAGGTGAAACGACGGTAAGCAAATGTTTCGCCGATCACAACGGCCGGGGCATGCCGGTTCCGATCGAAGCGATGAAGCGGTGTGGTGCGAGGGAGGGGACTCGAACCCCTACACCATTGCTGGCGTCAGGACCTAAACCTGGTGCGTCTACCAATTTCGCCACCCTCGCGGTCCAGGCGGTGCCGTCCTGAAGGGAGGCGCCGCGTGTCTGCCGAACATCGGGCCGAAAAAACAAAAGAGGCGACCGGAACCGCTTGCCGCCCCCTGCTTCTCCGACCGGCCTGCGGCGTTGCACCGCTGCCCGGCAAAGACCGCGGATTGTAGCGCATGGTTTCGCGCGAATCCAGTCCCCCGGGCAGCCGGCGGGCATCCGGCGGTCAACGCACCATCAGGCCATCACGCCACTGCCCTCTTCCGGCCGCCGCACGCGGAACCAGGCGGCGTACAGCGCCGGCAGGAACAGCAGCGTCAGCACCGTGGCGACGATCAGCCCGCCCATGATCGCGACCGCCATCGGCCCCCAGAACACCGAGCGTGACAGCGGGATCATTGCCAGCACGGCGGCCGCCGCGGTCAGCATGATCGGCCGGAACCGGCGTACCGCGGCCTCGACGATCGCGGTCCAGGCTGGCACGCCGGCGCGGATGTCCTGCTCGATCTGGTCGACCAGGATCACCGAGTTGCGGATGATCATGCCGACCAGCGCCGTGATGCCGAGCTGGGCGACAAAGCCCATCGGCGAGCGCAGCAGCAACAACGTCGCGGCGGCGCCGATGAGCCCGAGCGGGCCAGTCAGGAACACCATCACGGCGCGCGAGAAGCTATGCAGCTGCAGCATCAGCAGCGTGAAGATCAGGAACACGCACAGCGGCAGTTGCGCGGCAATCGACGCGCCGGCCTTGCCGCTCTCCTCCTCCGCCCCTGCCACCGTGATCAGGTAGCCGGCCGGCAGCTCGGCGCGCAGCTTGTCGAGCTGCGGATCGATCTGCGCCGTCACGGTCGGCCCCTGGATACCGTCGACCACGTCCGCCTGCACGGTCACGCCGAAATCGCGATTCTCGCGCCAGACGATGCCCGGCTCGGAGCGGATGCCGATGCGAGCCACCTGCGTCAGCGGCACCGCGCGGCCGCTGCTCGTCGGCACCTGCACGTTGTGCAGATCGGCCAGTGCCTCGCGTTCGTCCTTGGCCGAGCGCATCACGATGTCGATCAGCTTGTCGCCGTCGCGATACTGCCCGACCGGCGCGCCGGTCAGCACGGTCTGGGTGACGCGGGCGATCGCATTGGTGGTCACGCCGAGCGCGCGGGCCTTTTCCTGGTCGATGTCGAGGCGCAGCACCTTGACGCTCTCGTTCCAGTTGTCGTTGACGCCGACGGTGTTCGGGTTCGCGCTCATGATCGCCTTGACCTGGTCGGCGATCCGGCGCACCGCCGCCGCTTCGGGCCCGATCACGCGGAACTGCACCGGATAGGCCACCGGCGGCCCGTTCGGCAACAGCTTCACGCGGCCGCGCAGCTGCGGGAAGTCGCTCGCCAGCAGCGCGATGATGCGCTGGCGCAGCCGCTCGCGCACCTCGACGTCGACCGGCAGCACGATCAGCTGCACCACATTGCTCTGCGGGAAGATCTGATCCAGCGGCAGGTAGAAGCGCGGCGCGCCGGTGCCGACGAACGTCGTGATGCTGCCGACATCGGCATCGCCGCGCAGCGCCGCCTCGAAGCGCCTGGCCTCGGCCTCGCTCTGCGCGAAGCTGGCGCCCTCGGGCAGCCACATCTCGACCATCAGCTCGGGCCGGCTGGAATCGGGGAAGAACTGCTTCTCGACGAACTGGAAGGCGAAGATGCCGAGCGCGAAGGTTCCCAGCGTGATCGCGATCACGGTCTTGCGCCAGTCCACGCACCAGTCCACCGCGCGCCGGAAGCGCGCATAGAACGGCGTGTCGAACACCTCGTGATGGCCGCCCTCGCTCGGCTTGACCTTCAGCAGCAGGTAGCCCAGGTACGGCGTGAAATAGACCGCCGCCAGCCACGACAGCACCAGCGCGAGCGCCGTCACCGCGAAGATCGCGAACGTGTATTCGCCGACCGTCGAACGCGCCAGCCCCACCGGCAGAAAACCGGCGGCGGTGATCAAGGTGCCGGTCAGCATCGGCATCGCGGTCGAGGTATAGGCGAAGGTCGCGGCCTCCATCTTGGAGAAGCCTTCCTCGAGCTTGCGCACCATCATCTCGACCGCGATGATCGCGTCGTCGACCAGCAGGCCCAGCGCGATGATCAACGCGCCCAGCGATACCTTGTGCAGGCCGATGTCGAACACGTTCATGAACAGGAAGGTGACCGCGAGCACCAGCGGGATCGTCAGCGCCACCACCAGGCCGGGACGCGCATCGAGCCGCAGCGGCTTCGTGTGCAGGCCCAGCGAGATGAAGCTGACCGCCAGCACGATCACCACGGCCTCGATCAGCACGCGCACGAACTCGCCCACCGAACGCTTGACGGCCTCGGGCTGGTCCTGCACCTGCTCCATCTCGATGCCGACCGGCAGCTGCTTGCGCAGCGCGTCGGCCTCGGCGCGCAGCGCCTCGCCCAGCGCGATGATGTCGCCGCCCTTCTCCATCGAGATGCCCAGGCCGATCACGTCCTTGCCGTTGAAGCGCATGCGTGGGGCGGGCGGATCGACATAGCCGCGATAGACCCGCGCGATATCGCCGAGCCGGATGTTGGCCGCGCCATTGGGGCCGCGCAGCACCATGTTGCGCAGGTCGGCGACATCGGCGAACTGGCCCGACACGCGTACCTGCACGTTGTCGCTGGGCGTCACCAGCACGCCGCTGGCGGTCAGGTTGTTCTGCTCGGCGATCTGGTCGGCAATCGCGTTCAGGTCCAGGCCGAGCTGCGCGAAGCGGGTCTGATTGAATTCGATATAGATCTTCTCGTCCTGCAGCCCGATCAGCGACACCTTGGCCACCGACGGCACGCGCAGCAACTGCTGCCGCACCAGGTCTGCGTACTCGCGCAGCTCCTTGTAGGTGAAGCCGTCGGCCGACAGCGCATAGATGGTGCCGTAGACATCGCCGAACTCGTCGTTGAAGAACGGCCCGCGCACGCCGGCGGGCAGCGTGCCGGCGATATCGCCGATCTTCTTGCGCACCGTGTACCAGATCTGCGCGGTCTCCTTGGCCGGCGCATCGTCGCGCAGCTGAAAGATCACCGTGGTCTCGCCCGGCTTGGAGAAGCTGCGGATCTTGTCCGCGTACGGCACCTCCTGCAGCTGGCGTTCGAGCTTGTCGGTGACCTGCACCGCGATCTGCTCGGCGGTGGCACCGGGCCAGAAGGCCTGCACCACCATCACGCGGAAGGTGAACGGCGGGTCCTCGTCCTGGCCCAGCTGGAAGTACGACATCAGCCCGGCCAGCAGCAGCACCACCAGCAGATAGCGGGTCAGCGCCTGGTGCTCGAGCGCCCAGCGCGACAGGTTGAATCGGGAATGCTCCATCGCGGCGCCCTTAGCTGCGGGCAGCCGGCGCGCTGGCCGGGGCGCCGGCCGGAGCGGCAGTCGGAACCGGTGCCGACGCTGGCGCTATGGTCTGCAGCGGCCGCACCTTCTGGCCCGGCTTGAGCAGATGCACGCCCGCGGTGACGATGGTCTGGCCGGGACGCAGCCCGCTGCTGACTTCGATCTCGTTGCCGATCGGCTGGCCCAGCGTGACGGCGACCGGCTGTACCGTGCCGGCCGCGCCGTCGTAGACCCAGACCTGGTTGGTGCCCTGCTGCTGCAACAGCGCGGTCAGCGGCACGCGCACCGCGGGCGATGCGCCGGTCCGCACGAAGGTGACCATCGCGGTCATGCCGAACTTCAGGTCGGCGGGCGGATTGGGCACGGTGATACGTGCCGCGTAGGTACGCGTGACCGGATCCGCGGCCGCCGCGATCTCGCGCACACGGCCCGGCAGCCTGCGCTCCGGCTCGGCCCAGGTCCGCACGCTGACGTCGCGGATGTCGCGCAGCCAGTCGACCTGATCCTCGGGCAACCCGATCGCGACCTCCTTCTCGGCGGTCTGCGCGACCCGCACCACCGACTGTCCGGCGCTGACCACCTGCCCCACTTCCGCGTCGATTGCGGTAACCACGCCGTCGGCATCGGCAGCGAGCACCGTATAGCCGGTCTGGTTGCTCTGCTCGCGCAGCGCGGCCTCGGCCTGGCGCAGCCGCGCGGCGGCGGCCTCGTAGCTGGCCTGCCGACGGTTCTGTTCGGCCGCGCTGATGAAGCCCTTGGCGAACAGATCGTTGTAGCGCTTCAGGTCGGCCGCCGCCAGGTCGCGATCGGTTCGCGCCGCCTCGTACTGCGCGCGGGAGCCCTGCTCGGCCAGGTTCAGGTCGGTCGGATCGAGCCGGGCCAGCGGCTGCCCGCGCCGCACCGTCGCGCCCACGTCGACCAGCCGCGCGGCGATCTTGCCGCCGACGCGGAAGCCGAGCCGGGACTCGATGCGCGGCCGCACGTCGCCGGAAAACTCATATGCGGACTGGCCGGTGGCCGACTGCAGCTGCAGCAGGCGCACGGGCCGGACGTCGGGCGCCCGCTCGGCCTCGCGCGAGCAGCCGCCGAGCACCAGCAGGGCAAGCAACAACGGCAACACCATGCCGACGGTCGACGGCAGGGGCTTCAAAGCGTTGACGGCCGCGACTTCCGGCCCGGGACAAGGCACTGGCATGGATGGCGATAAGACGGGTGCAACGGCATGACGAGGGGCGACGCGCGCCGGCACGGCCGGACTGGCGGCGAGCTGCAACGCTGCCGCGCGACACGACAATGGCGCCGCCCGAGGGACGGCGGGTCCGGCAGTAAATAACCGACCGGTCAGCAATATATCGACCCCTTCGGGGTGCGTCAAACGCGACGCGACGAACCACCCCATTTGGGGGGTGAAACGATCGATTTAGGCCCCAATTGGCGCGTGTTGCGTGTCGAGACGCCCCCACTCGGTAGGGTGCAGGGCGCCCCCGGATGCCCTCTCAAGCAGGCCGCGTGGTTACAATGCTGCCGCCATGTCCAAGCCCGACGCGCCTTCCGCCGATACCCCGCAAACGCCGTCCCCGATGCCGGCGTCAATGCCGGACGCCCCCGCGGCCGCGGAAGGCTATGCCGTCGACCACTACGAGAACTTTCCGGTGGCCAGCGTGCTGCTGCCCCGGCCGCTGCGCCGGCCAGTGGCGGTGATCTACCGCTTCGCCCGCACCGCCGACGATCTGGCCGACGAGGGCGATGCGGGGCCCGCCGAGCGGCTGGCCGCGCTTGGCGCCCTGTCCGATGCGCTCGAACGCATCGCCGCCGGCACCGATCCCGGTACGCCGATGATGCGCGCGCTGGCCGAGGTCATCGCCGAATACCGGCTGCCGCTGCCGCTGTTCCACGATCTGCTCCACGCGTTCCGGCAGGACGTGACCGTGCACCGCCATGCCGACTGGGACAGTCTGCTCGACTATTCGCGCCGCTCCGCCAATCCGGTGGGCCGGCTGATGCTGCATCTGTACGGCGCGGCCACGCCGGACCGCTTCGCGCGTGCCGATGCGATCTGCACCGGCCTGCAGCTGGTCAACTTCTGGCAGGACGTCGCGATCGACTTCGCGCGCGGCCGCATCTACCTGCCCGCCGACGCGATGGCGCGCCACGGCGTCGACGAAAATGCGCTGGCCGAGGGCCGCTGCGATGTGCGCTGGCTGGCGCTGATGGAGGAGCTGAAGATCCGCACGGAGGCGATGCTACAATCCGGCGCTTCGCTCGCGCTGGACCTGCCTCGCACGGTGGACTGGCGTATCGGCTGGGAGCTGCGGCTGGTGGTGCAAGGCGGCCTGCGCGTGCTGGAACGCATCGAGGCCGTCGGCTACGATGTCTTCCGGCGCCGTCCGACGCTCGGGCCCGCCGACTGGCTGCTGCTGGCATGGCGGGCGGCAGCGCGCTACCGGAGTGGCACCGCGGCGAGCAAGCCCGTTCATTGAACTCGGGATCGAGCCCGGATGGAGTCCGGGATCGCCCCCCCGGACCGAGCCGCCGATCGAGTCCACCGAGTGTGTCCCCTAGCGAGCGCGAGACCGCTTTGACGCCCGACCAGTACTGTCAAGACAAGGCCGCCCAGAGCGGCTCCAGCTTCTACTACAGCTTCCTGTTCCTGCCGCCGGAACGGCGGCGGGCCATTACCGCGCTCTATGCCTGGTGCCGCGAGGTCGACGACGTCGTCGACGAGACCCAGGACCTGACCGTCGCCCAACAGCAGCTGGCCTGGTGGCACGGCGAGCTCAAGCGCCTGTTCGCCGGCGAACCGACCCATCCGACCACGCTCGCGCTGCAGCCGCATCTGGCCTCCTGCGGCCTGACGCAGCCGATGCTCGCCGAGGTGCTGGAGGGCATGGAGATGGACCTGATGCAGACGCGCTATCTGGACGAGGCGGGCCTGGACCGCTATTGCCATTGCGTGGCCGGCGTGGTCGGCACGATGAGCGCGCGCATCTTCGGCTACCGCGATCCGCGCACGCTCGAATTCGCCGAGAAACTGGGGCGCTCGCTGCAGCTGGTCAATATCATCCGCGACGTCGGCGAGGACGCGCGGCGCGGCCGGCTCTATCTGCCGGTCAATGTGCTGCAGCGCTTCGAAGTGCCGGCCGCCGACATCATGCAGGGCCGCCATTCGCCGCGCTTCGTCGCGCTGATGGAGTATCACGCCGAACGCGCGCGCACCTTCTACCGCGAGGCGCTGGCGCTGCTGCCCGATAGCGACCGCCGCGCCCAGCGCGCCGGCCTGCTGATGGGCGCGATCTATCACGCCCTGCTCGACGAGATCGAGGCCAGCGGCTTCCAGGTATTGAACCAGCGCATTTCGCTGACACCCATGCGCAAGCTGTGGATCGCATGGAAGACGTGGATACGCAACCGCTGAACCTCGCGATGGCGGAACGCACCGCCACGCCCGACGCAACGTCGCCGCGGACCGGCGGCGCGGTCGGCGCGGTCGGCGTCGTTGGCGGCG
>NZ_AMPR02000045.1:0-12036 GCF_000307735.3 Cupriavidus sp. HPC(L)
CGACGGAGACCGCGCTGTCGAACTGCAGCGCGTCGAGCGGCTGCTTGCGCAGCAGTTCGACATAGCCCTGCATCAACTGCGCGGCGCTGGCCCGCTCGCGCGCCAGCGCCTCGGCCTGATCCGGCGCGGCCCGGGCGACGCCGGACAGCGTGGTGTCCAGCGTCCGCAGCGCCTGCGCGATCTGCTGGGCGGCGGTATCGCGCTCGGCCGTGCTGGTGGCCATCGTCAACGCCAGCTGGGCGTGGCCCAGCCCGGCGAGCGCCGATTGCGCGCGCTCGGCGGCCACCGCGCCGCGCATGTCGCGCTGATACAGCGTGTCGGTCTTGTCCTTCAGCGCGACCAGATTGACGATGCCGCTGACCGCGGCCGCCGCGCCGAACAGGTAGACCAGCACGAACGCGGTGCCGAGCCGCGCGGCCAGCGGCAGGCGCCGCAGCCGCCGGCCTGTGGAGGACGGCGGCGAGGCGTCCGGCGACGATGCGGCGGCTCCCGTTGTCGTTTCCCCTGTTCGTGCCGTGGCAGCGGTGTCCATCACCGCTGCGATCCCGTTGCCTGCCATCGATCGCAGGCCGAACCTCGACCGCCAGCGCGGCCAACCCGTTCTGAACCCTTGCAACATGGTTTTCCCCCGCCGCACGCGGCGCCCGTCAATGGTTGTTTGCTTGTTTGGGCGCCATGCTGGCGAGGCGATGTGACGTTGCCGTGACGTCCCGCCATGCGGCGGGGTTGTCATATGGCGGTCATATGACTGTCATGAAATAGGCTGCCTTGCCCGGCGCCTCGTCGATGCCGGGCGCCAGGCCACCAACGCCGCCGCCGCGTGCATCCCGGCGTCCTTCACACCGTTGTCGAGATCCCCATGTCCGTTGCCGTGATCGAATCCGGCGCAGCGGCCGCGCCGATGCGTCTGCCGCCGCTGCGCGCCGTCTTCCAGCCGATCGTGCGCTTCGAGTCGGCCGATCTGCTGGGATACGAGGCGCTGCTGCGCGGACCCGAGGGCTCGCCGCTGGCCTCGCCCGAAGCGCTGTTCCGGCTTGCCGTCAGCCCCGCCGATACGATGGCGCTGGAAGTGCAGGCGGCCCGGGCCGCGCTGGCGCGCTTTGCCGAACTGCAGTTGCCGGGGCTGCTGTTCGTCAATTTCAGTCCGATGACGCTGCGCCAGCTGCTGGCCGACCATGGCCGCGGCATGTCGGCGCTGCTCGCCAACACGGTGGCGCCGGGGCGCGTGGTGATCGAGCTGACCGAGCAGACCCGCATCGGCGACATGGCGGCGTTCTCCGACGCGATGGTGGTGTTGCGCGATCTCGGCCTGCGCTATGCGCTGGACGACTTCGGCACCGGCCATGCCAATCTCGACCTGTTGGTCCAGCTGACGCCGCAATTCATCAAGCTCGACAAATCGCTGGTGCACGGGGTGGCCTCGTGCTCGCGGCGGCTGGAACTGATGCGCACCGTGTTGAGCCTGGCCGATGCGCTGGGCACCAGCGTGATCGCCGAAGGCATCGAGGACAACGAGGAGCTGGCGGTGCTGCGCGATCTTGGGGTGCCGTTCGGCCAGGGCTATCTGCTCGGCCGGCCGTTGCCGGAGCCGTCGCAGGCGCCGCCGCGGGACGTCGTGCAGGCGCTGGAGTCGCGCCAGATCGCGGTGTTTCCGCAGGTCGTCCGTTCGGGCTGGACCGGGCCGAATGCGGGCAAGCTGCTGCGGCGCGCGCCGACGGTGCGGCCGGAGCAGACCAACAACGAGGTGCTGGCGCTGTTCCATGCCCACCCCGGCCTGCATGCGCTGGCGGTGCTCGATGCGGACGGCAAGCCAATCGGCATCATCAACCGGCAGAGCTTCATCGATCGTTATGCCGCGCCGTTTCATCGCGAGCTGTACGGCAAGAAGGCCTGCATCCTGATGGCACATCGCGAGCCGGTCTGCTTCGATCGCGGCGCCACCATCGAGACCATGGCCAAGAGCCTGGCCAGCGGCAACCAGCGCTATCTGGCCGATGGTTTCATCATCACCGACGGCGGCCGCTATGCCGGGTTGGGCACCGGCGCCGACCTGATCCGCGCCGTCACCGAGATCCGCATGGAGGCGGCGCGCTATGCCAATCCGCTGACCTTCCTGCCGGGCAATATTCCGCTGAACCAGCATGTCGACCGGCTGCTCGATGCGGGCGCGGCGTTCTGCGCCTGTTATGTCGACCTGAACCACTTCAAGCCCTTCAACGACCAGTACGGCTACTGGAAGGGCGACGAGATGATCAAGGGCGCGGCCGCGATCCTCGCCGATGCCTGCGATCCGGTGCGCGACTTCCTCGGCCATGTCGGCGGCGACGACTTCCTGGTGCTGTACCAGAGCGCCGACTGGAGCCAGCGGGCGCGCGGCGCGATCGCGCGTTTCAATCGCGCCGCGCGCGAGCTCTACGATGCGGACGACCGCGCGGCAGGCGGCATCCATGGCGAGGACCGCCATGGCCGCAGCGCGTTCTTCCCGATGGTCAGCATGGCCATCGGCGCGGTCCGCGTGGCCCACGGCGCCGCGCGCGCCGAGACCGACGGCTGGCGCCTGGGCAGCAGCCATATCGCCGCCGCCGCGGCCGCCGCCAAGCGCGACGCCAAGAAGGATCCGACCGGTTTCGCGGTCGTCGATCTCGCGCCGACGCTGGCCGCGGCGGGTCCCTCCGACGAACCGGCAGAGGGCCGTCCACATTGAGCGACCGGCCTGCGGCCGATCAGCGAACGGGTGTTCGGGTTATCCACAGATTGTGTGGATAACCCGACCGGGCAGGGCGCCAGCCGTGCGCCGGCGCGTCGTGCCATCGGACTGCCTAAAAAAAATGCAGAGGGCGGCATCGAACCGACGAGCGTCCATGTCGCATACATGGAAGGCCGCGATGCGGGCGCCCTATGCCACAATGCGCGGCAGTTCAGCGTTCACTGTTCATCGTTCATCGTTCAACCGGATTCCGCAGCGGATGGCAGCCGATGTTACCGAGCACCAGCGTTGTCGCGACGATTGTCCTGTGTTTCCACCTGGTCGGCGTGTTTGCCGCGATGCATGCCGTGATGACGGTCCGGACCGCGCCGGGCGCCATTGCCTGGGCCGGCTCGCTGCTGTTGATACCGTATCTGGCGCTGGTGCCGTACCTGGTGTTCGGCAGCAGCAATTTCGTCGGCTATGTCAATGCGCGGCGCTTCTATCGCCAGCAGATGCGCGAACTGCGCCACGGCATGGAGCCGCAAGAGCGCGAGGCCTGCATTGTCCGGCAACCCGATCACCCTGGGTTGCGCGCGCTGCCAAGGCTGACAGGGCTGCATTGCCTGTCCGGCAATCATGTGCAACTGCTGGTCGATGGGCAGGCGACCTTTGCGGCGATCTTCGCCGCGTTGAAGTCCGCGCGCCGCGTCGCGCTGGTGCAGTTCTTCATCGTCCATGACGACGAGCTGGGGCGCGAGCTGCAGGCACTGCTGTGCGAGCGCGCGGCCGCCGGCGTCGAGATCTATTTCCTGTACGACAGCATCGGCTGCCACGCCTTGCCCGGCCACTACGTTCGGGGCATGGCCGAGTGCGGGGTCAAGGTCAGCGCGTTCGCGCCGCACCGCGGCTTCGTCAATCGCTTCCAGCTGAACTTCCGCAATCACCGCAAGCTGGTGGTCGTCGATGGCGAGCGCGCCTTCATCGGCGGCCACAATGTCGGCAACGAATACATGGGCCGCAGGCCGCCGCTGGCGCCGTGGCGCGATACCCATATCGAAGTGCGCGGCCCTGCGGTGCTGGACCTGCAGATGACTTTCGCGGAGGACTGGTACTGGGCCTCGCGCGAGGTACCGACGCTGCTGCTGCCGCCGGCCGAACCGGCCGGCGCGATGGTGTGCCAGGTGGTGCCGAGCGGTCCGGCCGATTCGCAGGAGACCTGCTCGCTGTTCTTTGTCGAGGCGATCCAGGCCGCGCGCAAGCGGCTGTGGATCACGACGCCGTACTTCGTGCCCGACGAGGCGGTGTTCGCGGTGCTGCGGCTCGCCGTGCTGCGAGGCGTCGACGTGCGCATCCTGATGCCGGGACGCGCCGACCACAAGGTGGTGTTCGCCGCCTCGACGCTGTACGCCTATCAGGCGATCTGCGCGGGCATCCGCATCTACCGCTATATCCCTGGCTTCCTGCATCAGAAGGTGATGCTGATCGACGACGAACTGGCCGCGGTCGGCACCGCCAACCTCGACAACCGCTCGTTCCGGCTCAATTTCGAGCTGACCGTGATGACCGCCGATCGCGCCTTCGCTGGTCAGGTCGAGGGAATGCTGCTGGCCGATTTTGCGCAGGCCCGCGAGATCGGCCGCGACGAATACCTGGCAGCCCCGGGACTGCGCCGCGTGGCAATGCATGTGGCCAAGCTGTTCGCGCCGATCCTGTAGGGGTGGAGAACGCGCCGGGTCCGGGGTCCGGTTACGGAGGCCTCCAGCGGCCCATTTCCGATTCGCGGTATCCTTGCCGTCAGGCGCCGCCCTGGAAGGGGCCATCGGCAGGGCATCACCAGGCCGGCAGCGGACTCCCGGGACCCACTCCCGCCCGCCGCCACGGCATCCGGCGCACACGCATTGGCAAGATGATATGAACGACACGGAAATCACGCTGATCGGGTCGGCACGGCTGCCGACCCGCTTCGGCGAGTTCACCGCTCACGCCTTCAAGGGCGCGACCAGCGGGACGGAACACCTGGCGCTCAGCGTCGGCGATATCGCCGGCGAGGGCGTGTTGACGCGGCTGCATTCGGAATGCCTGACCGGCGACGTATTCGGTTCGTGCCGCTGCGATTGCGGCGAGCAGCTGGCGCTGGCGATGGAGCGCATCGCCGCCGAGGGCCGCGGCATCCTGCTGTATCTGCGCGGCCACGAAGGCCGCGGCATCGGCCTGGGCCACAAGATCCGCGCGTACAGCCTGCAGGATGGCGGGCTGGACACCGTCGACGCCAATCTGGCGCTGGGACAGGCGGTCGACTCGCGCACCTATGCCTTCGCCGCCGATCTGCTGCGCCAATGGGGCGTCAAATCGATCCGGCTGATGAGCAACAATCCGCGCAAGCGGCAGCAGCTCGAAGAGGCCGGCATCGCCGTGCTCGAGCAGGTACGCCACAGCGTGCCTGCCAACGCCGAGAACGAAAAATACCTGGCCACCAAGCGCGTCCGGCTCGGGCATCTGCTGGACTGACGGTGCGCGGTCGATCCGGCCGACGGGCTGGACGAGACCGCTGCACAAACGCTGCACCAGCCCTGTAGGCATCGGCCGACAGCTTCTCGGGCGGCCTGCTTACAGTCCCCGCCCGCCGCTTCTCTTATCGTGAAGGCATGGACGCACCGCAAGCGGTGCGCGCCGTTTTGCAGCCTCGCTGCATACGTCCTGCAACCGCCGCCGCGGCATGCGGCGGCACCACGATAACGAGGAGTCGCCATGGCAGACAAGAACGTCGATGTGCTCAACGATCTGATCGAAGTGTCGCGCGACGGCGAGCAAGGCTTTCTGAAGGCCGCCGAGGACGCCACCAATCCTGAGCTGAAGGAACTGTTCACCAGCCGCGCGACCGAGATCGGCGCCGCCGTCCGCGAACTGCAGTCGCAGGTGATCGCGCTGGGCGGCCGGCCGGAAGAGGGCGGCAGCGTGGCCGGCGCGTTGCACCGGGGCTGGGTCAGCCTGCGCAGCGCGGTCGCCAACCGCACCGATCTGTCGATCCTGGAAGAGTGCGAGCGCGGCGAGGACGTGGCCAAGAAGAAATACGCGGACGCCCTGCAGCACGACGACCTGAGCTTCGAAGTGCGCGCGCTGATCGAGCGCCAGTATCACGGCGTGCTGCGCAACCACGACCTGGTGCGCGACCTGCGCAACCGCTATCGCGCGACCTGACCGGCTCCGGCCTTTGCCACGCGAAGGAGACAGACGATGAGCCAGCCCGACAAGTCCGGCAAGTCCAACAAGTCCGACACCGCGGTTCCGCGCTCCGGCCAGCAGGGCCAGGGTGGGGCGGCCGAGGATCAGACCGAGCGCAATCTCGACGAGGCGCTCGAGGAAACGTTCCCGGCCAGCGATCCGATCGCGGTCGAACCCGACAAGGACGACGGCGGCAGCGGCCGGCCCGGCAAGGAGGGCGGCAAGGGCGCGCGCACCGGCTGATCGCGGATCGGTGCAAATGAACGCGGGAGCCGCACGGCTCCCGCGTCTTGTCGTGCGCGCGCGTTACGGCAACTTGCGAAGTTGTGCGATTACCGACATCAGTTGCCCGTGCGCGACGGTGACCGCGGGCTCGTCCTGCAGCGCTTCGTGATAGCGCTCGCGGAACGCGGGGTCGCCCTGCGTGCTGAACAGCCGCGCCGCGGCCTCCGCCACCGCGCGGCAGGTGCCGTCGTGGTGCTTGGGCCCGTCGAGCTCCTCGTCGATCTCGACGATCAGGCGCGACAGCGGGTCGAGCCAGCGAAAATAGTTGTCCTCGGTGACGATCTGCACGAACTGGCCCGCGGGGATCGGGCCATAGAGGCGTTCATATTCGTTACGGTCGTGCTGGATGATCTCCTTGTGGGATTTCAGCAGCGCGGCGCGCAGCGCGCGCAATCCGGCGCGGCGCGATTCCTGCGTGGCTTGGTATTGTTCTTCAGTCAGCATCCCCATTCTCCGCTCCCGGTTCGGTGTTGTGCGGTCGTCCCGCGCGGCAGGGGTAGCGGCGCGGTGCGTATGCATGCTCGTGGACGATGCGTCGTGCGGCCGTCGATGCAGGCCGCATGCCAGTATATGTAGGCGCCGGGGGGCGATCCAACCTCGTGCTATCCCGAATGGCCGCGCTCTTTGGAATGCGGTGATACGCCCGGTGCGGCATGCAGGTTCGCGTGCAATGGTCCCCATTCGATGTGAATTATTTTTAGGGCAGACATAACAATCGCCGCGATGGCGGTGTCATGGGGCACAATAGCCTCATGTTGCGCACACGATGCTCGGCGCGGCTGGTTCCGCCGCCTTCCCTTCGCCTTCCCGCACGCTCTGCCGGAGACGACAGATGGTGATGCTGTGGCTGATCGCCCTGCCGCTGGGCGCGGCAATGCTGACCCCGCTGGTCGGCCGCCATCTGCGCCCGCTGACTGCACCGCTGGTGCTCGGCACGCCGATGCTCGGACTGGCTCTGCTGGCCAGCGTGCGAAGCGAGATCTTCAGCGGCGAAGTGCTGGCCTGGCGCATGCCGTGGCTCGACGGCCTGGGCTTCGCGCTGAGCCTGCGCCTGGACGGCCTGTCCTACGCCTTCTCGCTGCTGGTGCTCGGCATCGGCCTGCTGGTGCTGCTGTACGCGCGCTATTACCTGTCGCGCAGCCAATCGACCGCGCGCTTCTTCTCCCTGCTGCTGCTGTTCATGGCCGCGATGCTCGGCGTGGTGTTGTCGAGCAATCTGCTGCTGCTGGTCGTGTTCTGGGAATTGACCAGCATCGTCTCCTTCCTGCTGATCGGCTTCTGGTCGTATCGCTCCGATGCGCGCAAGGGGGCGCGCATGGCGCTGACGGTCACCGGCGGCGGCGGCCTCGCGCTGCTGGCCGGGGTGCTGCTGCTCGGCCATATCTGCGGGAGCATGGAGCTGTCGGACGTGATCGCCAGCGCCGGTATCGCGCAGAAACACCCGCTGTATCCGCCGATGATCGTGCTGGTGCTGCTCGCGGTCTTCACCAAGTCGGCGCAGTTTCCGTTCCACTTCTGGCTGCCGCACGCGATGGCGGCACCGACGCCGGTCTCGGCGTATCTGCATTCGGCCACCATGGTCAAGGCCGGCGTGTTCCTGCTGGCGCGGCTGTATCCGGTGCTCGAGGGTACCGACTGGTGGTTCTACATGCTGAGCCTGACCGGCCTCGCCACGCTGGTGGTGGGCGCCGGCATGGCGCTGCTGCAGCGCGACCTGAAGGGGCTGCTGGCGTATTCCACGATCAGCCACCTGGGCCTGATCACGCTGCTGTTCGGACTCGATACCGGCCTGAGCACGGTCGCCGCGCTGTTCCACATCATGAACCACGCGGTGTTCAAGGCCTCGCTGTTCATGGCCGCCGGCATCATCGACCACGAGACCGGCACGCGCGACCTGGGCCGCCTGCGCGGGCTGCGCCGCTACATGCCGCACACCGCGCTGCTGGCGATCGTCGCGTCGCTGGCGATGGCCGGCGTGCCGCTGCTCAACGGCTTCCTCTCCAAGGAGATGTTCTTCGGCGAGACGCTGGCGCAGGGCCTGCTCGGTCCGTTCAACTGGACCATTCCGGCGCTGGCGACCGCCGCCGGCGCGCTGACCGTGGCGTACTCGCTGCGCTTCATCCATGGGGTCTTCTTCGACGGCGAGCCCGACGACCTGCCGCATTACCCGCCGCACGAGCCGCCGCGCTGGATGAAGATTCCGGTCGAGATCCTGGTGGTGACCTGCCTGGTAGTCGGGCTGTTTCCGAACCACACCGTCGCCGGCCTGCTCGATGCGGCCGCGCGCGGCACCATGGGCGCGCCGCTGCCGATCTACAGCCTGAGTCCGTGGCACGGCTTCAATCTGCCGCTGGCGATGAGCGCCTTGTCGATGGCGGCGGGCGGCGCACTGTTCTTCCTGCGCCGCGATTCGTTCCGCCACTATCACGCGAAGCTGCCGCAGCTGAACGCGCGCGACCGCTTCGAGGATGCGATCGAACGGATCGAGCGCGCCGCCGGACGCGTGGCGCTGCTGTTCGAGAACGGCTCGCTGCAGCGCTACCTGGCCTTCGCGATCGCGGCCATGGTGCTGCTGCCGGCGCGCTATCTGTTCGACCTCGAGCGCGCCCAGGGGCCGGCTCCGCTATCGGCCGTCGATCCGGTCACGGCGGCCGGCCTGGCCCTGCTGGCGATCGCCGCCATCGCCGTGGTGATGGCCCGCCGCCAGCGCGTGGTGGCGCTGCTGATGGCGAGCCTGTGCGGACTGATGGTGGCGCTGGCCTTTACGCGCTTCTCGGCGCCCGACCTGGCCCTGACGCAGATCTCGGTCGAAGTGGTGACCATCATCCTGCTGGTGCTCGCGCTGTACTTCCTGCCGGTCGACCTGCCCGAGCGCGCCGGCACCGCGCGGCATCTGCGCGATGCCGCGCTGGCGCTGGCCGGCGGCGGCACCGTCGGCGTGGCCGCGTTCGCGGTGATGACGCGCCCGCACCAGACCATCGCCGACTTTTTCATCGCGCAGAGCGTGCCGGGCGGCGGCGGGCACAACGTCGTCAACGTGATCCTGGTCGACTTCCGCGGCTTCGATACGCTGGGCGAGATCTGCGTGCTGCTGATCGCCGGCCTCGGCGTCCATGCGCTGCTCAAGGGCCTGAGGCTGCCGGCCCCGACCGCCGGTCCCAACGACATGCCATGGTCGCGACAGAGCCATCCGCTGCTGCTCGCGATCCTGGCGCGGCTGATGCTGCCGCTGACGATGCTGGTGGCCGTCTTCATGCTGCTGCGCGGGCATCAGCTGCCCGGCGGCGGCTTCGTCGCCGCGCTGATCACCGCGGTCGCGCTGCTGCTGCAATACATCGCCAGCGGCGTGCTGTGGACCGAGTCGCGCATCACGCTGCATCATCGCGCGATCGCCGGCGCCGGCATCCTGCTGGCCGGGCTGGTGGGCCTGGGCAGCTGGGCGTTCGGCTATCCGTATCTGACCACCGCGTTCGGCCACTTCCACCTGCCCTGGATCGGGGACATCGAACTGGCGACTGCGCTGCTGTTCGACCTCGGCGTCTATCTGACCGTGGTCGGCACCGTGCTGCTGATCGTGTCCCACCTGGGCGTGCGCGACAAGCGGGTGGCCGCCGCGCGCCAGATCGCGGAGACCGCCTGATGGAAGCCGTGTTTGCTGCCGCCATCGGGGTGCTTGCCGCCTGCGGCATCTATCTGGTGCTGCGCGCGCGCACCTTCTCGGTGGTGCTCGGCCTGACGCTGATGACCTATGCGGTCACGCTGTTCCTGCTGGGCATGGGCCGGCTGACCACTGGCAAGCCGCCGATCATCGCGCCCGGCGCGCAGTATGCGGACCCGTTGCCGCAGGCCCTGGTGCTGACCGCGATCGTGATCGGCTTTGCGATGACGGCCTTCATCATGGTGCTGGCGCTGCGTTCGCGGGCACTGCGCGGCAGCGATCATGTGGACGGCGACGAGCCGCCCGATCCGTCGGCGACCACGCCGGAGCAGCCGCCCGAGCCCGAACGTCCCGAGGATGCCGGGCGCGCGCGTTCGGCCTCGCCGTCCGCCACGCCCCCCGCCGCACCGTCTACCGCGCCGTCTACCGCGCCGTCCGCCGCGCCATCCCCGGCCAGCGAGGAGGCGCGATGAACCACGCGATGCTGCTGCCCATCCTGGTGCCGCTGTTCAGCGCCGGCCTGCTGGTGGTGCTGCCGGCCCGCTGGCGCGCGCGTTCGCGCTGGCTCGGCGTGCTGGCCACGCTGGCGCTGCTGCCGATTTCGGCCAGCCTGGTGGGCCAGGCGTCCAGCGGCAATATCGCGGTCTACGCGCTCGGCAACTGGGCCGCGCCGTTCGGCATCGTGCTGCAGCTGGACCGGCTCGCGGCGCTGATGCTGCTGCTGACGGCGCTGCTCGGCGCGGCCGCGGTGCTCAGCGCCGGCGAGCGCGATACCCGGGCCGGCCGGCATTTCGATGCGTTGTTTCAGTTCCAGCTGATGGGCCTCAACGGCGCGTTCCTCGCCGGCGATCTGTTCAATCTGTTCGTGTTCTTCGAGATCCTGCTGATCGCTTCGTACGCGTTGCTGGTCCACGGCGGCGGCAGCGAGCGGATCGGCGCCGGCCTGCACTACGTCGTGCTGAACCTGGTCGGCTCGTCGTTCTTCCTGCTGGCGATCGGCGTGCTGTACGGCATCACCGGCACGCTGAACATGGCGGATCTGGGCGAGCGGCTGGCGCGGCTGGCGCCGTCCGAGGTGCCGCTGGCGCTGGCGGCCGGCGCGATGCTGATGCTGGTGTTCGGCTTGAAGGCCGCGATCTTTCCGCTGTCGTTCTGGTTGCCGCGCGCCTATGCGGCGGCGGCCGGGCCGGTGGCCGCACTGTTCGCGATCATGACGAAGGTCGGCGTCTACGCGATCCTGCGCTGCCACGCCTTGCTGTTCGACGGCGGGCGCGGCTGGTTCGGCGCCTTCCTGCATCACTGGCTGTGGTGGCTGGCGATCGTCACGATGGTGCTGGCGGCATGCGGCGCGCTGGCGGCGCGTTCGATGAAACGGCTGACCGGTTATCTGGTGCTGGTGTCGGTCGGACTGCTGTGCGCGGGCGTATCGATCCAGACGCCGCAGGCCTGGAGCGCGACGCTGTACTACCTGGCCAGCACCACGGTGGGCACCGCCGCGCTGTTCCTGCTGGCCGATTCGCTGGAGATGCGGTCGGGCCGGATGCCGGTCGGCGGCGGCATTTCGCGGCTGGCCGGCACGCTGTATCTGGCCGCCGCGATTGTCGTGGTCGGGCTGCCGCCGCTGTCCGGCTTCATCGGCAAGGTGATGCTGATGCAGGCGGTGCCGCTGTATGGCGAGTGGAACGGCGCCGCGGTGCTGTGGCCGGCGGTGCTGGTGTCGAGTCTCGCGCTGATCGTCGCGATCAGCCGCACCGGCAGCCGCCTGCTGTGGCAGGGGCCGGCGGCCGCTGCCGCGCATGAGCACGGCATGGTCACGCGGGCCGACGCCAGTACGCCGCCGGTGCGCCGGCCGGACGCGGCCAAGCTGGTCTGCTGCGCCTTGCTGCTGGCCTGCAGCGTGGCGCTGGTCGTGTTCGCACGGCCCTTGTCCGCCTATCTGGATGCGACCGCGCTGCAGCTGTTCGATCGCGCCGCCTATACGCGCGCGGTGCTGGGCGCGCCGACGGAGCCGGCACGATGATGCGGCGCCTGTTGCCCCATCCCTGGCTCAGCGCGATGCTGCTGGCGATCTGGCTGCTGCTCGGCAATGCCGCCGCGCCCGGCGACTGGCTGCTGGGCGCGCTGCTGGCCTGGGCCTTCGGCCTGCGCGTCGGCCGGCGCTTGTGGCTGCGGCCGCTGCGGC
>NZ_AMPR02000044.1:0-12039 GCF_000307735.3 Cupriavidus sp. HPC(L)
CCGTCGCGCTGCTGAGCGCGGCCGCGCCCGCCGCGCTGGCACAGAAAATCGACAAGATCGACGGGCCGCTGCGCTTTGTCGTCGGGTATGCGCCGGGCGGCGCCTCGGACCGCGCCGCGCGCATCGTCGGCCAGGCGCTGCAGGCGAAGTACGGCGTCACCGTGGTGGTCGAGAACAAGGCCGGCGCCGGCGGCCGGCTCGCCGCGCAGCAGCTCAAGCACGCCGCTCCCGCCGACAACGTGCTGATGCTTGGCAATCCCGCGGTGATGACGGTCGCCCCGCTGGTGTTCAAGGACACCAGCTACGATCCCGACGCGGATTTCGTGCCGGTGTCGCAGGTCTCGACCTACGACTTCGCCGTGATCACCGGCCCGCAGGTGCCGGTGCGCGAGATGTCGCACCTGGTGGCGTGGCTCAAGGCCAATCCCGGCAAGGCGTTCTTCGGCGTGCCGGCCACCGGCAGCCTGCCCCACTTCTTCGCGCTGATGCTGGCCGAGCGCGCCGGCGTCAAGGGCGACGTGGTCGGCTACAAGGGCTCGGCGCCGCTGGCCACCGACATGCTGGGCGGCCAGGTGCCGGTCGGCGTCGACACGCTCGACGCCGTGCTGTCGCTGCATCAGAGCGGCAAGCTGAAGATCCTCGCGGTCTCGGGCAAGACGCGCTCGTCGTTCGCCAAGGACATCCCCACGCTGAAGGAGACCGGCATCGATCTGGCCGCCGACGGCTGGAACGCGTTCTTCGCGCCCAAGTCGATGCCGGCGGACAAGGTCAAGGCGCTGTCGGCGGCGATCCACAGCGTGATGTCCGACCCGGCGGTGCAGCAGCGCTTCGTCGCCGCCAACATGCAGCCGGTGGCCAGCACGCAGCAGCAGACCGCGGACATGCTGAAGGCCTACAAGGCCCAGTGGCAGCCGGTGGTCAAGCGCAGCGGCTTCCAGCAATAAGGTCCGGCCGGACGCAACAGCAAGGAGTGACGGCGATGGCCCGCAATATTCTCTTCATCATGTGCGACCAGCTGCGGTGGGACTACCTGTCCTGCACCGGGCATCCGACCATCCGCACGCCCAACATCGACGCACTGGCCGCGCGCGGCGTGCGATTCTCGCGCGCCTATGCGCAATCGACGATCTGCGGCTCGTCGCGGATGAGCTTTTACACCGGCCGGTATGTCGATTCGCACGGCGCCGCCTGGAACAACTTCCCGCTGAAGGTCGGCGAGATGACGCTGGGCGACTATCTGCGCCCGCTCGGCCGGCAGACCGTGCTGGTCGGCAAGACCCATATGGCGGCCGACACCGAGGGCATGGCGCGGCTCGGCATCGATCCGACCTCGCTGATCGGCACGCGCGTGGCCGAGTGCGGCTTCGATCCGTACGAGCGCGACGACGGCCTGCATGGCAGCGGCCCGGCCGGCCGCTACGATCCGAAGCCGGTGCGCTACAACGACTATCTGCGCGAGCTTGGCTATGCCGGCGACGACGGCTGGGACGACTGGGCCAACGCCGGCGAGGACGAGAACGGCAATCTGCTGTCGGGCTGGCTGCTGCGCAATTCGAGCCGGCCCGCGCGCGTGGCCGAGGAGCATTCGGAAACGCCGTACATGACGCGGCGCGCGATGGAGTTCATCGACCAGGCCGGCGACGCGCCGTGGTGCCTGCATCTTTCCTATATCAAGCCGCACTGGCCCTGCATCGCGCCGGCGCCCTATCACGCGATGTACGGGGCCGCCGACGTGCCGCCGCCGGTGCGCAACGAGGCCGAGCGCGCGCAGCCGCATCCGATCTATCAGGCCTTCCTGAATTCGCGCGTCAGCCGGGCGTTTTCGCGCGACGAGGTGCGCGAGGCGGTGATTCCCGCCTATATGGGCCTGATCACGCAGATCGACGACCAGATCGGCGTGCTGATGCGCTTCCTCGAGAACAAGGGGCTGCTCGACGACACGATGATCGTGTTCACGTCAGATCATGGCGACTACCTGGGCGACCACTGGATGGGCGAGAAGGACCTGTTCCACGAGCCGTCGGTGCGGCTGCCGCTGATCGTCGTCGATCCTTCGCCGGCGGCCGACGCGACGCGCGGCTCGGTCTGCGATGCGCTGGTCGAGGCGATCGACCTGGTGCCGACCTTCGTCGAGGCCTGCGGCGGCGCGCCGCAACCGCACCGGCTCGAGGGACGTGCGCTGCAGCCCTGGCTGCACGGACAGGCGCCGGCGAACTGGCGCCGCTACGCGATCAGCGAATACGACTATTCGGCCACCGGTGCCGCGGTATCGCTGGGCGTCGCGCCGCTCGATGCGCGGCTGTTCATGGTCGTCGACGCACGCTGGAAGTACATTCACGCGCCCGGCTTCCGGCCGATGCTGTTCGATCTGGCCGAAGACCCGCACGAGCTGCACGACCTCGGCGCCGATCCCGCCCACCAGGCGCAATGCGAGCGCATGTATCTCGCGCTCGCGCAATGGGGACTACGGCAGTCGCAGCGAACCGCGATCAGCGATGAACGCATCGCCGCGATGCGCGGCGCATCGGTGCGCAAGGGCATCCTGCTGGGATTCTGGGACGAGAGCGAGCTGCCGGAGGAGCTGCTGCACGAGAAATGGCGCGGCGCGCGCGAGGCGCTGCGCTAGCGGGCGGCGCTGTCTTCGTCCGAGGCGGGGTCCATCTCCGACTCAGCCTCGGCTTCGTCTTCCGGCGCGGTCCATTGACGCCGCGCGCCGCCGCCACGCCAGCGGTTGGTGCTGACCGTGGTGGCGACCTGCCGCTTGACGCGGACGGCCTGCTCGGTCAGCGCGGTCAACAGCGTGTCCAGCGTCGCCAGTTCTTCATTCGATAGCGTCTCGACCAGGCGCCGATTGATCGCCGCCACCTCGTCGAACAGCTGCCGGTAGAGCGCCTGCCCCGCCGGCGTCAGCGCGACGCTGGCGCGGCGGCGGTCGCCGTCAAGCGTCTGCCGCCGGATCAAACCCTTGGCGGTCAGGCGCGTGATCGCCCGCGATACGCGCGTGCGGTCCAGATGGCATTGGTCGGCGATCTCCGACGGCGCCTGCGCGCCGCGCACGGCCAGCAGCCCGAGCAGCGCCCACTCGCGGCGCGACACGCCGTACTGGCCTTCGCACAGGCGGATCACCGCCGCGCCGCTGGCGCCAACCAGCGCCGCGAGACGGAAATTGAGCAGATCGGTGATATCGCGCGGCGCGCGCAGGCGGCTGGCGCCTGCGTCGTCTGCCACGGGATCGGAAGAAGGCAAGGCAACATCCGGCGCCGCGAACGGGCGCCGGGCGGGATCAGGCGAAGCCGGCCTGGTGCGCCTGCTGGTCGGCATGGTAGGAACTGCGCACCATGGCACCGACCGCGGCGTGGGTGAAGCCCATCTTGTAGGCCTCTTCCTCGAACATCTTGAAGGTGTCGGGATGGACGTAGCGCAGCACCGGCAGATGGTGGTTCGACGGAGCGAGATACTGGCCGATGGTCAGCATGTCGATGTCGTGCGCGCGCATGTCCCGCATGACTTCGAGGATTTCCTCGTCGGTCTCGCCCAGGCCCACCATCAGGCCCGATTTGGTCGGCACGTCCGGATTGCGGCGCTTGAACTCCTGCAGCAGCTTCAGCGAGTGCGCGTAGTCGGCGCCGGGACGGGCCTGCTTGTACAGGCGCGGCACCGTTTCCAGGTTGTGGTTCATCACGTCCGGCGGGCAGGCCTGCAGGATGTCCAGCGCCTTGTCGAGACGGCCGCGGAAGTCGGGCACCAGCACCTCGATGCGGGTGATCGGCGACAGCTCGCGGGTCTTGCTGATGCAGTCCACATAGTGCTGGGCGCCGCCGTCGCGCAGGTCGTCGCGGTCGACGCTGGTGATCACCACATAGTTCAGCTTCAGCTGGGCGATGGTCTTGGCCAGGTTCAGCGGCTCGTTGACGTCGAGCGGGTCCGGGCGGCCGTGGCCGACGTCGCAGAACGGGCAGCGGCGCGTGCACTTGTCGCCCATGATCATGAACGTCGCGGTGCCCTTGCCGAAGCATTCGCCGATGTTCGGGCAGCTCGCTTCCTCGCACACCGTCACCAGGTTGTTGGCGCGCAGGATGTCCTTGATCTCGTAGAAGCGCGAATTGCCGGTCGCCGCCTTCACGCGGATCCAGTCCGGCTTCTTCAGCTTTTCGGCGGGGACGATCTTGATCGGAATGCGGGCGGTCTTGTCGGCCGACTTCTGCTTGCGGGTCGGGTCGTAGGCCGCGCCTTGGGCGGCATCGCCTTGGGGATTCGAGGTGGCGATCAGGGCGTCGCTCATGGTGTTCTCCGCGCGCTCCCCGCGCGCATAGGTCGGCTAGGCCGTAGTCAGGGGTGTCAGGTGGCCAGGGGCCGTGGCGGCTGGTTCGTTCGCTTGTTCGTTCGCTTGCCGGCTCGCTTGCTGGTTTGCTTGCTGGTTTGCTTGCTCGTTCGCGGCCGGTTCGCCGGCCGCGGCGCGCAGCTGCGCCGCCGCCAGCACGTCGCACAATGCCGCCGCCAGGCGTCGCGCGATCTCCGGCTGGTGCCGGGCGTCGACCGGTTCCCGGTGCACGCCGTCGTCTGCATCGCTCGCCGGTACCGTCGCGCCGGCGCGGGCCATGTCGACCGTCTCGAGGCCGGCATAACCGCACGGATTGATACGCAGGAACGGGTCCAGATCCATCCGCACATTCAGGCTGACGCCGTGGTAGCTGCAGCCGTTGCGGATCTTCAGGCCCAGCGCGGCGATCTTGGCGCCGCGGTGCGGACCGTCGGACAGATAGATGCCGGGGGCGCCGGGCTTGCGTTCGGCGGGCAGATTATACGCCGCGAGCGTGTCCAGCACCGCCTGCTCGATCGCATGGACCAGCTCGCGCACCATCAGGCCGCGGCGGCGCAGGTCCAGCAGCAGGTAGGCGACGACCTGGCCGGGACCGTGATAGGTGATCTGTCCGCCACGATCGATCCGCACCAGCGGGATCGCCGGATCGGGCGACAGCAGATGCGAGGGATCGCCCGCCTGGCCCAGCGTGTAGACCGGCGGATGCTCGACGAGCCAGATCTGGTCGGGGGATTCGGCGGTGCGCGCGGCGGTGTAGGCGCGCATCGCGTCGAAACAGGGCGCGTAGTCCTCCCGGCCCCGCTCGATGACTTCGATTGCTTGCATGCCAAGAGTGTAGCGAAAAGGGCCGGTTCGCACCGGCCCCTGCTTCGCTGGCGGCTGTCACCCTGGCGCCGTCAGGGTTGTCCGCTGGTGTGGTCTGGTTTGGGACGATCTTCGCCGGAGACCGGGCGCGCCGGCGGCCGGCTGTAGACCAGCCGCAGATGGCGCCGGCCCGGCGCATCGGCTTTCGGCTCAGGACGCCGCGACGACGTCCTGGTTAGGCGACCATTGCGTGCCTCGAACCAGTCGCCGCACGATGCGGTTCACCAGATGCGGCAGGTTGGTGGCGGCCGGGCGGCGGGCTTCGGCGATCAGCGCCAGCCGTACCGGGCGCTCGGCACGCGGATCGACGCTGAGCACCACTTCGTCACCGCGGTTCAGCTGCAGGCTGGCGCCGCAGCGCAGCCAGTAATCTTCCGAGTCGCCGTCGCGGGTGACCCACAGGTTCAGGCCGGCGGCATCTTCCACATAGAGCCGTTGCGCGGTGTGTACCGACAGCGGCGCGACCTCGCCCGGGTTCAGGCTGAAGACGGTCGTTGTGAGCAGGGTTTCCATTTTGGACTTCCTTCACTAAGGTGACGGTACCGTCTGGCACGCGAGTTTCGCGCGGCTGGCGTCGCGCTTTACCGTGTCTGGCCTGGGTTGGCCTGGCGCGCTCGCTGTTGCGGTCCCGATGCATTGCATTCTAGTGATTGCCCGACCACCTCCAAAACGATATATATTGATTTCCCTTGTTAGCGAATCTCACATAGCGACGCTGCTGCGATGACCCTGAAGCGTAATCCCGTCGAACTGCCGCGCGCCTGGCATCGCGAGCTGCCACGGCTGCCGGCGCTGACCGCGCTGCGCGCGTTCGAAGCCGCCGCGCGGCATGAGAGCTTCTCGCGCGCGGCCACCGAGCTGTTCGTCACCCATGGGGCCGTCAGCCATCAGGTTCGTGCCTTGGAGGAAGAACTGGGCCAGCCGTTGTTCGCCCGCAACGGCAAGCGGGTCAGCCTGACGCCGGCCGGCCGGGTCTACGCCGAGCGCGTGCGCGACGCGCTGCTGCAGATCGCCGAAGCGACGCGCGCGCTGCAGTCAGGCACGCGCGACAAGCGGCTGACCATCAGCACGATGCCGTCGTTTGCCGCCCGCTGGCTGACGCCGCGCATCGGCAGCTTTATCGAACGGCATCCCGAGCTGGACGTCGAGCTGATGTCGTCGAACACGCTGGTCGATTTCGCGCGCGACGAGGTCGACGTGGCGCTGCGCATGGGCAGCGGCGACTATCCGGGGCTCTATGTCGAGCGGCTGCTCGACGACGTGTTCTTCCCGGTCTGCAGCCCGACCTTGCTGGGCGGCAAGCTGCCGCAGCGCCCCGAGCAGATGCAGGGGCTGACGCTGCTGCGCGGCGAAGGCGATCCGTGGCGGCCATGGTTCGAGGCGGCGGGACTCGACTGGCCCGAGCCGCGCAAGGGCCTGATGTTCGAGGATTCGTCGCTGCTGCTGCAGGCCGCGGCGGAGGGCCAGGGCATCGCGCTGATCCGCTCGTCGCTGGCCTACAACGATCTGTTGTCCGGGCGGGTGGTGCGGCTGTTCGACGTCAGCATCCCGTGTCCGTGGTTGCTGTACTTCGTCTGCACGCCCGCGATGCTCGAGACGCCGAAGGTGCAGGCCTTCCGCAACTGGCTGCTGCCCGAGATCGCGGCGTTCCGGCAGATCCTGTCGCAGTGGGCGTAGGCAGGGACGGCGGACTGGCGGGGCCTCAGGCGGGCTCGTCGTCGTCCGGCTTCGATGTCGCAGCGGGCGCGGCCGGCGTGTCGCGCTCGGCCAACCGTGCGCGGGGATGGGCCTGGTCGTAGACCTTGGCCAGATGCTGGAAATCGAGCGCGGTGTAGATCTGCGTCGTCGCCACGCTGGCGTGGCCCAGCATCTCCTGCACCGCGCGCAGGTCGCCCGACGACTGCAGCACGTGACTGGCGAACGAGTGCCGCAGCATGTGCGGATGCACGTCGGCCGGCACGCCGGCGCGGATCGCCTGCTGCTTGATGCGGGCGCGCACGGTCCGGTCCGACAGCCGCTCGCCGCGCCGCGACAAGAATAGCGCGTGCCGATGGTCGGCGACGGCCGATGCCTTGACCCAGTCGTCGCGCACCGCCAGCCACGCGCGCAGCGCCTGCACCGCCTTGCTGCCGACCGGTACGCTGCGGCGGCGCGAACCCTTGCCGAGCACCGTGACTTCGCCCGCGGCCAGGTCGATCCAGCCCGACGAGCGGTAGCCGTCCTCTTCCACGTAACGCAAATCGAGCTGCACCAGCTCCGACACGCGCAAGCCGCTCGAATAGCCGAGCTCGAACACGGCCTGGTCGCGCAGCCCCTCGGCGCCCTCGCCGGCCGGCTGGCCGACCAGCGCCACCGCGTGCTCGACCGATAGCGCCTTGGGTAGCGGCCGTCCCGCCTTGGGGGCACGCACACCGTCGACGGGATTGGCCTCGACGCCGTGGCCGTGCCGCGCGGCCCACAGGTAGAAGCCGCGCCAGGCCGACAACGCCCTGGCAATGCTGGTCGAAGCGAGACCGCTGCCGCGCAGCCGCGCGGCGAAGCTGCGGATCTGGTCGGTGCGCAGCGCGGTCAGCGCGGTACCGGGGGCGAACCTGGCGGCCTGCGCCTGCAATACCGACAGGTCGCGCCGGTAGCCGACCAGCGTGTGCTCGGCCAGCTTGCGGCTGCTGGCCAGCCAGTCCAGATAGCGGAGCAGCAGCGGATCGAGGGCCGGTGGGGGCGCGTCCGTCGCGTTCGCCGCGGACGCCGGTTCGCTGGCGCGGACCATCCGTTGCCGCCCGAGTCCTTCGATCAGCCGCGCAGGCGCGCCAGCGCCGCGCCGGCCAGTTCGCCGATACGGCTCAGGTAGGCCGTACCCATGCCTTCGTGGAAGCGGCGCGCATCGGGCGAGCCGAGCACCAGCAGGCCGAAGGTCGGACCCGTTTCGGCGTCCTGGCCGGCGGGGGCGCGCAGCGCGACGATCGCGAGCGACGCGATGTCATCGCGCTCGAGCCAGTCGACCGCCTGCTTGCCGCCTTCACCAAGCGTGTCAGGCACTGCCGCCGGCACAGGCTGGGCGCCCTCTTCGGCGACGGCAGGCGCGATGGCCCACGGATTGGCGCCGCAATACGGCGTCTGCAGGCCCTCGGCAAAGCGGCGCGCGGCTTCGCTGGCGGCGGCCTGTTCGCCGCGCAGCAGATCGAGCGGCGCATGGGTGTCGGCCAACTGCCACAGCCGCAACGCGACCGCGGGGACATCGAAGACCTGCTGCAGGCCCTGGCTGACCGCCATCGGCAGCGCCAGCGCATCGGCCTCGCCGAGCAGCCGCAGCTGCCACGCGTGCATGCGGTTCTGCGTGCGGTCGTTGTCGTGGCCGTGGCGCATCAGATTGGCCAGCTTCAGTTCGAGGCCCTTGTTCTTCTCGCGCAGGATTTCCATCTGGCGCTGCTGCAGCGAGACCGCGCGATGGCTGTGCGGGCTCGTCAGCTGCACGGAGGCCAGCAGCTCGGCGTGGTCCTCGAAGAACTGGGGATGACTTTGCAGATAGGCGGCGACGTCTTGCGGATTCATTGGCGGGTCATCGAACGATTTGCGCTGGAGTGTAGCAAACGCTGTTCGGGGTGGGCCGGCTGCCCTCTCCCCCGGCCGCTCTTCCGCAAGCGGGGGACGGGCGAAAACGGAAGCGGTCGGCCATCCCGCACGGTGTTCTCCCTCTCCCGCTTGCGGTAGAGGGCCGGGGAGAGGGCGGGGGAGAGGGCCGGGGAGAGGGCGGGGCGATCGATCGACCCATATCGCCCAATTCCGTGGCACCATCAAAAAACCCGCGCCAGGGCGCGGGTTCCCGATCTGACTGCGCCGAGCCGATCAGCCCAGCTTCTTGCGCAGCAGCTCGTTGACCTGGGCCGGATTGGCCTTGCCCTTGGTCGCCTTCATCGCCTGGCCGACCAGCGCGTTGAACGCCTTCTCCTTGCCGGCGCGGAACTCCTCGACCGACTTGGCGTTGGCGGCGAGCACCTCGTCGATGATGGCCTCTAGCGCGCCGGTGTCCGACATCTGCTTCAGGCCCTTGGCGGCGATGATCGCGTCGGCGTCGCCGTCGCACTCGCCGGCCCACATCGCCGGGAACACGTCCTTCTTGGCGGTGTTGTTCGACACCGTGCCGTCGGCAATGCGCTTGAGCAGCAGCGCCAGTTGTGCCGGGCGAATCGGCGCGGCATCGATCTCGATGCCCTCGCGGTTCAGCTGCGAGGCGACGTCGCCCATCAGCCAGTTGGCCGCCGGCTTGGCGTTGGCCGCGCCCGCCTCGGCGACGACCTGCTCGAACCAGTTGGCCAGCGCCTTCGACGAGGTCAGCACGCTGGCATCGTAGGCCGGCAGGCCGTATTGCGAGACGAAGCGCGCCTGCATCGCGGCCGGCAGCTCCGGCATCGCGGCGCGCACGCGTTCGACCCAGGCCGGCTCGATCTCCAGCGGCAGCAGGTCCGGATCGGGGAAGTAGCGATAGTCGTGCGCGTCTTCCTTGGTCCGCATCGCGCGCGTCTCACCGGTGTCCGGATCGAACAGCACGGTGGCCTGCTGGATTTCGCGGCCATCCTCGATCTCGGCGATCTGCCAGCGCACCTCGTACTCGATCGCCTGCTGCAGGAAGCGGAACGAGTTCAGGTTCTTGATTTCGCGGCGCGTGCCCAGCTTGTCGCTGCCGACCGGCCGCACCGACACGTTGGCATCGCAACGGAAGCTCCCTTCCTGCATGTTGCCGTCGCAGATGCCCAGCCACACCACCAGCGTATGCAGCGCGCGCGCATACGCGACCGCCTCGGCGGCGCTGCGCATGTCGGGCTCGGTGACGATCTCGAGCAGCGGGGTGCCGGCGCGGTTCAGGTCGATGCCGGTCATGCCGGCGAAGTCCTCGTGCAGCGACTTGCCGGCGTCCTCCTCGAGGTGGGCACGGGTCAGCTGCACGGTCTTCTCGTAGAACTCGCCCTTGCGGCCCTCGACCTGGAAGGTCAGGCTGCCGCCCTGCACCACGGGGATCTCGTACTGGCTGATCTGGTAGCCCTTGGGCAGATCGGGGTAGAAGTAATTCTTGCGCGCGAACACGCTATGCGGCGCGACATGGGCGCCGATCGCCAGGCCGAACTGGATCGCGCGCTCGACCGCGGCCTTGTTCAGCACTGGCAGCGTGCCGGGCAGCGCCAGATCGACCGGGCTGGCCTGGGTATTGGGCGCCGCGCCGAACGCGGTGGAGGCGCCGGAAAAAATCTTCGAGGCCGTCGAAAGCTGCGTATGCGTTTCGAGGCCGATCACCACTTCCCATTGCATGGCGGTATTCCTGTTGGTTCCTTGCGGCGGCGCCGGCCTGGGCCGCGCCGCCGTGTGCTTTCGCGTTCTGCGTTGCGTTCTGCGTTGCGTTCTGCGTTGCGTTCTGCGTTGTGTTCTGCGTTGTGCTCTGTGGCCGTGCGTGCGGCCGCGTTATTGCGTGCGCGCGCAGGTGCCAGTGCCCGGTTCGAACATGACCGGCCACGCCTCTTCATAGATGCCCGGCGTGCAGCGGCTCTGGCAATTGGCGTGCGCCAGCGTGACGCGGCGCGGGTCCTGCCAGACCAGCAGCTTGCACGCGCTGCCGTCGCGCGCGGCCAGTTCGATATGCGGCTTGCGGCGGGTCTGGCGGAACTCGGCCAGGTCGAAGCTGCACGAGCCGCGCTTGCCGACCCACAGCTTCCACGACAGCTGCTGCACGTTGTTGTCCGCCACGCGCAGCTGCGCGTCCTCGCGGAAGCCGTCTTCCTCGGTGCGGCGGCAGTCGCCGGCCAGGTCGATGTCGCGATCGGCGATCGGCGTGGGACCGCCGATGCGCGGCAGCGGAATGCACCCGGCCAGCGCGGCCAGCAGCACGGCCATCAATGCAAGGCGGCCGGCAGAGAGGCGGGACGGGCGGGACGGGCGGATCGAAAGCAGCGCGTTCATGATCATCCCTGCGAGGGCTGGCGCAGATGCCAGTCGGTGGCCTGCTGGAAGGCGTGCGCGGTCTGCAGCAGCTGCGCCTCGCCGAAGTAGTTGCCGATCATCTGCAGGCCAACCGGCATGCCGCCCTCGCCGAAGCCGCAGGGCACGCTCATGCCGGGCAGGCCGGCCAGGCTGGTCGATAGCGTGAAGACGTCGGCCAGGTACATCTGCACCGGATCGGCGCTCTTCTCGCCGAGCTTCCACGCCACCGTCGGCGCCACCGGTCCCATGATCACGTCGCACTCGCCGAAGGCGCGCTGGAAGTCGTCGGCGATGATGCGGCGGATCTTCTGCGCCTGCAGGTAGTAGGCGTCGTAGTAGCCGTGCGACAGCACATAGGTGCCGACCAGGATGCGGCGCTTGACCTCCCAGCCGAAGCCCTCGGCGCGGGTCTTCTTGTACATGTCGAGCAGGTCGCGGTACTCGGCGGCGCGATGGCCGTAGCGCGCGCCATCGAAGCGCGACAGGTTGGACGAGGCCTCGGCCGGCGCGATCACGTAGTAGACCGGGATCGACAGCTCGGTCTTGGGCAGCGACACCTCGACCAGCGTCGCGCCCAGCTTCTCGTATTCGCGCAGCGCGGCGCGCACCGCGGCCTCGACATCGGCCGACAGGCCGGCGCCGAAGTACTCGCGCGGCAGGCCGATGCGCAGGCCGGCCAGCGGCTGGTTCGCGCTGGCGCCACCGCGCGGCTGGCCCAGCAGCCGCGTGAAGTCTTCGTCCACGCCGCCCTGGGCCGGCGTCAGCGAGGTCGAATCGCGCTCGTCGAAACCGGCCATCGCATTGAGCAGCAGCGCGCAATCCTCGGCGCTGCGCGCCATCGGGCCGGCCTGGTCGAGCGACGAGGCGAACGCGATCATGCCGAAGCG
>NZ_AMPR02000043.1:0-12127 GCF_000307735.3 Cupriavidus sp. HPC(L)
GTCGGCACCTTGGCGGGCGGGGGGCGCGTGCGTGCGCCGTCGCCGAAGCTGCCGCGCAGCGGCGGCCGCGCCAGATTGGCCTCCCACGCCTGCCGGATCGCGCGCGCGATCTGGTTGTAGGCCTCGCGCGAGATCACGTTCTCCTCGCGCATCGCCTGCAGCTCGTGCTGGCCCTTGCGCAGTGCGAACAGCATCAGCATCCGCTTCTCCAGCGCGACGGTATAGCTGCCGAACTCCTCGCGCATTTGCTGGAGCGCCTGTTCGGCGGCGTGGAAGCGGTCCTCGAGCACGCCGTCGAGCACGGTGGCCATGCGTGCGCCGAACACCGGCGACAGCATCGCGCGGTTGTATTGCCGCAGCCGCTGCAGCACGGTCTGGCGCACGATCATCAGTTCGAAGCGGTCGGCCAGCACGCGCGCCAGCGGCCGGTCGATCGACAGGCGCCGGTGCAGGAACAGCGCGATGCGAAAGCTCTTCTGGTAGTCGAGGATGTGGCGGGCCGCGCGGTTGTAGCCGATGCGGCCCTGTTCGCGCGCGGCGTCGATCATCTGCGCGGTGTTTCGCATCATCGCGTCGAGGTTGGCGACCGACACCACGCCGTTGCCGTATTCGGGGATCAGCTCGCTCTCGCGCGTCGCCAGCGTGACCAGCCCGATCGACAGCCGCGCCCGCTCGGACAGCGCGCTGTCGAAATCGAAATCGGCCGAGCCCAGCTCGATGTCGCGCCGGTAATGCGCGGCGACCTCGCGCGCGGCCGACGGCGGCAGCCCGAAGCTGTCGGCCAGCCGATCGAGCGCGCTCTCGACCTCCTCGGTCGACAGCCGGATCGCCTGGCGCTGCAGCGCCAGTTCCTGCGGCGACAGCCGGTCCAGTTCGAGCCGGCGGATCAGCCAGCGCAGCGTGGTGCCGTTGACCAGCAGGCTGACCAGCACGAAGCCGGTCGCCAGGATCGCGACGAAATGGCGCGTTTCCAGCGGCAGCGCGCGGTTCTCGGCGATGCCCAGCGCCAGCACCAGCGTGACCGCGCCGCGCAACCCGCCCCAGGCGATCGCCAGCTTGTACGCCGAGTCGATCGGCGCGGACAGCCGCAGCCAGGTCAGCACCGGCAGCAGGCCGAACAGCGTCGCCAGACGCGCCAGCAGCGCGGCCGCCACCAGCGCCAGCAGCAGCCAGCCGTGGTGCGGCGTGACACCCTGCAGCAGCGCCGGCACGCGCACCGCGGCCAGCAGGAAGACCACCGCGCCCGCGATCCCGGCGAACTGTTCCCAGATCATGCGCAGGTGCCGCCAGTTCGGGGGAGTCAGCCGGGTCGGACCCAGCGCGCCGAGGGTCAGCCCGGCGCAGACCACGGCGACTACGCCGGACACATGCAGCAGCTGCTCGGCCAGCAGATAGAGCGGATAGGGCAGCGCCAGCGTCAGCGCGGCCTCGGCGACCGCAAGGCCGGCCAGCGCCGGCAGCAGCTCGGCCAGCAGGCGGCCGGCAATCAGGCCGCATACCATGCCGCCGCCGAACGCCCAGGCCAGCTCGGTCAGGCCGGCGGCGAGCGTCGCTTCGGCGCCGTGACCGGTCAGCATCGCGATCAGCACGCCGACCAGCGCGATCGCCGCGGCGTCGTTCAGCAGGCTCTCGCCCTCGACCAGCCGGATCAGCCGGGCCGGCGCGCCCACATCGCGAAAGATCGCGATCACCGCGGCCGGGTCGGTGGTCGCCACCACCGCGCCGAGCAGCAGGCAGACCACCAGGTTCATGCCGCTGGCCGCCGCGGTGACCACGCCGATCACGCCGGTGGCGACCACCACGGCCACCACAGCCAGCAACAGGATCGGCGCCGCGTCCGGCAGCATGCTGCGCACGTCGGCCGTCAGCGCCGCGTGGAACAGCAGCGGCGGCAGGAAGATCCACAGATAGGCTTCGGGCGGCAGCGACGGATCGATCAGCGGATGCAGGAAGTGCTCGGCGAACTCGGGCAGCGTGGCGTCGATCGCCACATAGCCCGCGCCAATGGCGATGCCGATCCCCGACAGCAGCGTCGATTCCGGAAACCGCAGCCTGGCCGCGGCGACCTGGACCACCGCGACGATGGCCAGCAGGGCGCCGAGCAGGATCAGTACGTCGACGATGATGTTCACGGGCGCGCGCTCCTGGCGCGCGTGGCATGGCATCGGCGCAGAGGCGGGAAGGCGAGCGGCAACGACAACACGGAGGAATCCTGGCTTGCGGCGAAAGAGAGGCTCGACCTTAGCGCGAAGGCGTGGCGCAATTCAAGGTTTTGCCGCGCCGGCAGGGCGTATCGGCGCCGAGCCTGTAGAATCGCGATGTTCGACCGGCACCGCCGGGTCCTTCTGTTGTCCTCCTAGCCTGTCGGCCGCCTCGGGTCGGCAGCGTGCACGAAAACGCCATGTCCGAGTTCGATGAAGCCCGACTAGCCGCGGCCGCCTGGGTGCGCGCGCAGATGGATCGTTATGGCCTGTCGCTGGACGATCTTGTCGCGGCCGGTTGTTTCTCCGGTAGCGGCCGGACCGAACGCGGCCGCGCCGCCGATACGCCAACGTCGGCCACCCCGGCCCCACCATCGTCGGCCGTTCCTTCGGCCGCTCCTTCGCCCGCTCCTTCGGCTGCCACCCCCGCCGCGAAGAAGGCCGCGCCGCCCGAGCCTGCCGGCGTTCTGTATCGCAATGCATTGGGCCAGTGCTGGGATGGCACCGGCGAGATGCCGGACTGGCTGCAGCGGGCCGTCAACGCGGGCCAGACGCCCGAGTTCTATCGCGTCAGCTGACGTCCCCCGGCATCACCGCGGTGCGGGCCGGCACGCCGCCGTCCATGTCGGGTCGGCGGAACATTGCAGGGCAGCAAGCCCCTTCGTCGGTTTTTCCATACACTCGTCCATTGCCCGCCAGGCCAAGCCTGGCGCGGCTTTCCACTTTCTGGGCAAGGCCAGGGAGACAGACGTTTCGATTCAGACACATTTGTTTACAATGTTGTTTTTGAATCACTAGGACAATCCGCTCCGCGTTCGCAGAGCAGGTTCCACGGGGTGGGAGTTGTTGCCCCGCGAATCCGTCAGCGTCATCGCTTTCCCCGTCGCAGCCGACCCGGCCATGTCCCGGCAGGCCATCGGGGAAACGCCTCAGCGATCCGAAACACCAGCAGCACAGCCTTGAAGCCGCGCCTTACCGTGTACGACACGGCGGGGGGGGGGCGTGTGGGTTTGGCCGGCGTATGCCGGCACGCGGGCGGGGAGCCAGCCGCCCATCGCAGCGAAGCAAAAGAAGCAAAAGAAGCAAAAAGACAAGTCGGCCGGCGCGACAGCGCGATAGATGCGACCGCGACCGGCGTGGCCTTGAGGAAACGGGGAAATCATGGATTGGTCGTCTCGGACCGCGTTCGCGGGCCCGGGCAGGCGCGCGTGCGCGCTTGCCAGGGGCAAAGCCTGGCGCAACCGCCTGCTGGCGGGGCTGGCAATGGTCGTCATGTCATCGGCGGCCACCGCCGCGGACCTGGTGCTGAACCACAGCGACGACGGCTTCGATCCCGTTCCCGCCGGCGGGCTGCTGACCTACACGCTGCGGGTCGACAACAACACCACCAATGCGGCCGCGACCGGCGTCGTCCTCAAGGACACGCTGCCGCCGGGCGTCGTCTTCGTCGACGCGCAGCCCAGCCAGGGTAGCTGCGCGGCGCCGGCCGGCGGCGTGGTGTCCTGCTCGCTGGGCTCGATCCCGGCGTCGGGCGTCGCCACGGTGCTCGTCACCGTGCGCCCGCAGAGCGCCGGCACCATCGAGAACGTGGGCGAGGTCACCTCGGCCGAGTCCGACCCCGATCTGAGCAACAACACCCGGCCGCAGACCACCACGGTTACGCAGGGTGCCGACCTGGCGATCCAGCTGATTCCGTCGAGTCCGACCGTACAGGCGGGCGGCGCGCTGAACTACGCGATGCGCGTATCGAACGCCGGCCCGGACGCGGCGACGTCGCTGCGCGTGGTCAACACGCTGCCGCCGGGCTACACCGCGACCTCGCTGCCGCTGGGCTGCTCGCAGAGCGGTTCGACGGTGACCTGTAACGTTGCGGGGCCGATCGCGCCGAACGCCACCGTCGACGTCGGCACGATCCAGGGCGAGGTCTGGACCAGCGCCAGCTCGACGCTGACCGACAGCGCCTCGGTGTCGGTGGTGTCGCCGTCCGCGGCGCAGGACCCGACCAGCGCCAACAACACGGTCACCGCCAACACCACCGTGACCGCGGGCACCGACCTGCGCATCGTCAAGGGATCGACCGGCGCGGACACGGTGACCGTCGGCACCGAATTCGACTACACGCTCGCCGTCTCGTACACCGGCGACGCGCCGGTCGGCATGGAGGTGGTGGACACGCTGCCGTCCCAGGTGGCGCTGCGCAATCCGGGTGCGTTCAGTTCCGGCGGATGGAGCTGCACGGTGTCGGGCCAGACCGTCCGCTGTACCTGGGCGGGCGGCGCGCTCGGCGCCGGCCGCAACGTCAATGCCGGCACCATCTCCATCGGCGTGCGCGCCGTCACGGCGTTCCACCCGGTCAACAACGTGGCGACCATCAGCAGCAGCACGCCCGATGTCGGCAACCTGAACAACAGCAGCACCAAGACCATCGCCATCGTCGATCCGGCCGCCGACCTGCGCGCCGAGAAGCGCGGCCCCTCGCCGGCCCTGGCGACCGTCGGTTCGAAGTGGCAATGGCAGGTCCGCCTGCACAACGACGGACCGAGCGCGCTGGTCGGCACGGCCCGGATGATCGACACGCTGCCGGCCAATCTGCGCGTGCTCGGCTATACCGCGACCAATGGCTGGACCTGCACGCCGACGCCGCCGTACGACACCAGCGCGGGCACGCAGATGACCTGTACCCGCGAGTACACCAGCGGTGCGCCGCTGGCCTCGGGCCAGGCCAGTCCCTGGGTCACCTACGAGGTCGAGGCGAAGGCCGACGGCCAGTTCGCGAACACGATGTGCGTGTCCGCGGTCGCCTCGGCCAGCGGCACGCCGGCGCTCGACAACGTGCCGGAGAACAACTGCGCGTCGTACGGCATGTCGACGCAGCCGCCGAGCGCCTCGGCGAACCTGTCGGTGATCAAGCGCGTCGCGCCGGCGTCGCTGCCGGCCGGCGACATCCTGACCTACAGCCTGCAGGTCGTGAACGCGGGTCCGGAGCCGTCGACCGACGTCACACTGTTCGACTCGCTGCATACGCTGATCAGCAACGGCGTCGGCCCGACCGGCGAAGGCTTCATCGATGCGGTGATCGCCAACGGCAACACGATCGGCGGCAGCTGCAACAGCGCGGCAGGCAATGCGGGCGTGCGCGATCTGTCTTGCCGGTTCCCGTCGATCCCGGTCTGTACCGCGGACAGCGACTGCCCGGTCGTCACGGTGCGCGTGCGCCCCGGCGGCGATGGCGGCGCGCGCCAGAACCAGGCCAGCGCGCTGTCGAGCAATGTCGCCGACCCGGACTACACCGACAACTTCGCGACCGTTTCTTCGAACATCGAGCCGCGCGCCGACGTCACGGTGCAGAAGTCCGCGAACCCGACCAGCATCCCGGCCGGCCAGGACCTGACCTATGTGATCACGGCGCGCAATGCCGGTCCCAGCAAGGCGGCCGATGTGCAGGCGGTCGATACCCTGCCCGCCGGCGTCTATTTCGTGCGGGCGCAGGGCAACGGCGGTGGCAGCTGCACCACCGCGCTGGCGCCGGGAGCATTGACCACCGGCGGCGAGACCGTGACCTGCAGCTGGGCCGAGATCGTGGCCAATGGGCAGCAGACCGCCACCATCGTGGTGCGACCCGGCACCGCGCTGCGCAACACCACGATCACCAACAACGTGGCCGTCAGCACGTCGACGGTCGAGACCAATGCCGGCAACAACACCGGCTTTGTCAACACCAACGTAACCGGCCCCGACCTGGACCTGCTGGTCAACAAGCGCGACAGCGTCGACCCGGTCGCGGTCGACGACATGGTGGTCTATACGATCACCGTCACCAACAACGGTCCGTCGCAGGCGCAGAACGTGATGGTCACCGACACGCTGCCGACGAGCGGCCTGCGCTTCAAGACGCTGACGTCGACCGGCAGCTGCACCACCGGCCCGGTCGATTCGATCGGCGGCACTATCAGTTGCAGCTATCCGCGAATTGCGTCCGGCGAATCGGTGCAGATCCAGGTCGGCATGCAGGGCGTGACCAAGGGGACCGTGCAGAACGCGGTCAGCATCACCTCGGACGAGATCGCCGGCGGCTTCGACCGCAACGCCGGCAACAACCAGACCACCGAGCCGACCACGGTCCGTACCAAGGCGGACCTGATGGTACTGTCCAAGACCGCGGCGCCGGCGACCGTGGACCTGATGCGTCCTTTCATCTATACGGTGATGGTTCGCAACAACGGTCCCACCGAAGGCGACAACGTGCGCGTCACCGACACGCTGCCCGCCAATATGGTGCTGACCGGCCCGCCGGTGGCGACGATGGTCAGCGGTTCTGCCACCAGCCTGAGCTGCAGCGGCGCGGCCGGCGGCAGCACGGTGCAGTGTTCGTTCGGCACGGTCGACGCGCTGGCACAGATCTCGATCGCGATTCCGGTCAAGGTGACCGCGGTCAGCAGCGCCGCGCCGACGCAGTTCACCAACAGCGCGACCGTCACCACCGATTCCAAGGACGAGCAGCCGTCCAACAACAGCAACAGCGGCATCGTGACCGTGGTGTCGTCGTCGCTCGCCGGCGCGGTCTATGTCGATGCCGATAACGACGGGGTGCGCGATGCCGGCGAAAACGGCATCGCCAATATCGCGGTGACGCTGAGCGGCACTGCCTTCGATGGCACGCCGATCACGCGCAGCACGACCACCAACGCCAGCGGCGCCTACGTGTTCGACCGGCTGCCCGAGGGCACCTATCAGATCGGCGAAGGCCCGGTCAACAACGCCGCGTACGCGGACGGCCGCGACACCATCGGCTCGGCCGGCGGCACGGTCGGCAACGACGTGTTCAGCAATATCCCGCTGCCGGGCAATACCGCGGCGACCAACTACCTGTTCGGCGAGATTCCGGCCAGCGGCATCAGCGGCCGTGTCTATCACGACCGCGATGCCGACGGCGCGATCGACGGCGGCGAGCCTGGCATCGCGGGCGTGACGGTGACGCTGACCGGCACCGACGATCTCGGCGCGACGGTCACGCGTACCGCGACCACCGATGCCACCGGCGCCTACAGCTTCACCGGCCTGCGTCCGGGCAGCTACACCGTGACCGAGACCCAGCCGGGCGACTATCTGCCCGGCCGCACCAGCGCGGGCACCGGCACCAACGGCGCCAGCGGCGGCTCGGTGTCGGGCGGCCCGATCGGCAACGCGGTGCAGGCGATCGCGCTGACGCTGAACGGCAGCGTGGCCAACGTCAACTTCGGCGAGGTCAAGGCTGCGCAGATCGGCGGCTCGGCCTATATCGATACCAATGGCGACGCGACGCGCCAGCCGGGCGAAACTTTCGGCCTGCCCAACGTCACCGTGACGCTGAGCGGCACCGACGATCTTGGCGCCGCGGTCAACGCCACCGCCACGACCAACGCCACGGGCGGCTACAGCTTCACGAACCTGCGCCCCGGCACCTACACGGTGACCGAGACGCGCCCGGCCAGCATCAGCGCCACCGGCACGCAGGTCGGCACCGGCGCCGCCACGCCTGGCACCGGCAGCACCAACGCCGCGACGCAGGTTATCGCGGGCATTGGCCTGGTGTCGGAAAGCCATGCGGTCAACTACAACTTCGGCCACCAGGGCGACACGCAGCTGACCGGCTCGGTCTATGTCGACCTGAACAACAACGGCCGGCGCGATACCGGCGAGCCCGGCATCGCAGGCGTGGCGGTGTCCCTGTCCGGCAATACCGGCGCGGGCGCGGCGGTGTGTTCGGTCTACCCATGTACGACCACCACCGACGCCAACGGCCACTACGCTTTTGCCAATCTGCCTGCCAGCGATGGCAGCGGCTATTCGGTGCGCGAGCGCGACGGCGCCGGCAATCCGTCGGCGCTGCTGAGCGCCTATGCCGACGGCACGGACCGTGCCGGTTCGGTCGGCGGCGCGCCGGTGGGCAGCGCCGGCAACGACGTGATCAACGGCGTGGTGGTGCAGCAGAACCAGCTCGGGGCCGGCTACGACTTTGGCGAACTGGGCGGCCGCGTATCAGGCTCGGTCTATGTCGATGCCGACAACGACGGCGTGCGCGGCAGCGGCGAGACCGGCATCGGCGGCATCGCGGTGCGCCTGGGCGGCAATACCACGACCGGCATTGATATCTGCACGCTGGTCAATTGCAATGCGACCACCGCGGCGGACGGCGGCTATCGCTTCGAAGGCCTGCCGGCCGGCACCTATACGTTGGTCGAAACGCAGCCGCCGCAGTACGGCGACGGCAAGGAGTCGGCAGGCACGCCCGCCGGCACCGTCAACCACGCGCTCTTCGACGGCACGCCCGGCGCCAACACGATCGGCAACATCACGCTGGCTCCAGGCCAGGAAGGGCGCGACTACCACTTCGGCGAGCGCCTCGGCGGCCTCGGCGGCGCGGTCTACAGCGACCTGAACAACAACGGCCTGCGCGATGCCGGCGAGCCGGGCATCGCCGGCGTGCAGATCCGCCTGAGCGGCACCGATGCCGCTGGCCAGGCGATCACCCGCACGGTGACCACCGGCGCGGACGGCGGCTACGTGTTCACCGGCCTGCCGAAGTCCGGCGCCGGCGGCTACCAGCTGGAGCAGCAGCAGCCGGCCAACTACCTGGACGGCAAGACCACCGCCGGGGAGCTCGGCGGCAGCAGCTGCGCCGGCTGCTGGACCACGGCACCGAACCAGGTGCCGAACCTGAGCCGGATCGGCAATATCGTGTTCGATCCGCTGCAGAGCGGCACGAACTTCAACTTCGGCGAAGTCGGCGGCGGCAGCATCGCCGGCAAGAGCTGGTTCGACGACAACGGCAACCGCGTGCAGGACGCGGGCGAAGGTTCGCTGCCGAACATCACGATCACGCTGACCGGCATCGACGATCTCGGCCAGCCGGTCAACCGCACGGTGCAGACCGGCGCGGACGGCAGCTACCGCTTCGACGGACTGCGGCCGAGCGACGCCGCGGGCTACACGATCACCCAGACGCAGCCGACCGCTTATATCGACGGCGGCGTGGTGGTCGGCAACCGCGGTGGTACCGCGGGCACCAACCAGGTCAACGGCGTCAGGATCGACAGCGGCGTGGCCGCGGCGGGCTACGACTTCCCCGAGCGTGCCTCGGGCCTCAGCGGCTCGGTCTACGTCGACATCAACGCCAACGGCCGCCGCGACAGCGGCGAGCCCGGCATCGCCGGCGTCACGGTCGCACTGTCCGGCCCGGTCACGCGCACCGCGACGACCGATGCCGATGGCCGCTACCGCTTCGGCGACCTGCCGGCCGGCACCTACACCGTGACCGAGCAGGGCGGCCCGGCGCTGGCGATCTACAAGGATGGCCAGGAGACCGTCGGCAGTGCGGGCGGCACGGCGGGCAACGACACCATCGGCAATATCGTGCTGGACGCCGGCGTGCCGGCGGGCGGCTACGACTTTGGCGAACTGACCGGCGACAAGGGCAAGATCACCGGCCAGGTGTGGATGAACAAGCCGGGCGGTTCGCGCGAAGTGCGCGAGGGCGACGAGCCGCCGCTGGGCGGCTGGCGCGTGGTGCTGTACAAGGACGGCGCGCCGGTCGGCTCGGTGGCCCCGGTGTTCACCGATGCCAGCGGCCGCTATACGCTGGACAACGTGCCGGCGGACAACGGCTACGAGCTGCGCTTCTTCAATCCGGGCGGCGCGCTGTACGGCTATCCGGTGCCGAATCCCGCCAACGGCGTGGTATGCCCCCCGCAGAGCAACGATCCGCGCTGCGCCAGCGGCGGCCGGCGCGACGTATCGGCGATCTTCGACGTCGTGGTGGCCTCCGGTGCCACGGTGACCGAGGAAAACCTGCCGGTCGATCCGACCGGGGTGGTCTACGACGCCGTCAGCCGCAATCCGGTGCGCGGGGCGAAGGTCACGCTGATCGGCCCGGACGGTGCGCCGGCGCGGCCGGAGTGGGTGGTGGGCGGCGCGCCCAATGTCGAGCAGACCACCGGCGAGGACGGCTTCTACCAGTTCCTGCTGACTTCGCAGGCGCCGGCGGGTACCTACACGCTGCGCGTGGTGCAGCCCGCCGCGTATCTGCCCCCGCCTTCGGGCATGCTGCCGCCCGCCAGCGGCGTGCTGCCGGCCGGCGGTGGCGGTCTGCTGCAGGTCGTGCCGACGCCCGGCGCGCCGCGCGGCAACGACACCGTGCTCTGGTACAACGCCTTCGCCTTCGGCGCGGTGCCGGCGCAGATCGCGCACAACCACATCCCGCTCGATCCCGTGCTCGGCGGCGCGCTGCGCGTGGTCAAGACCACGCCGATGCTGAACGTGATGCGCGGCTCGCTGGTGCCTTACACCATCGCGGTGACCAACACGCTGAACGCGCCGCTGACGCATATCGCGGTGCGCGACCTGCTGCCGCCGGGCTTCAAGTACCGCAGCGGCTCGGGGTCGATCAACGGCGTCGGCTCCGAACCGCGCGCCAACGGCCGAGAGATGACCTGGCCGGTGCAGACCTTCGCCGCGGGCGAGACCAAGACCTACCGGCTGGTGCTGCTGGTCGGTACCGGCGTCAGCGAGGGCGAGTACACCAACCAGGCCTACGCGCTGAACGCGATCGCAAACCTGCAGGCGTCCAACACGGGCGCGGCGACGGTCCGCATCGTGCCCGACGCGGTGTTCGACTGCACCGACATCATCGGCAAGGTGTTCGACGACCGTAATGCCAACGGCTATCAGGACGACGGCGAGCCGGGCATTCCGAACGTGCGCGTGGTCACGGTGCGCGGGCTGCTGGTGACCGCCGACGCCAAGGGCCGCTTCCACGTGCCCTGCGCCGATATTCCGCAGGCGGACCGCGGCTCGAACTTCGTGATGAAGCTCGACGAACGCACGCTGCCTTCGGGCTATCGCGTGACCACCGAGAACCCGCGCGTGGTCCGTGCCACGCGCGGCAAGATGGTCAAGCTCGATTTCGGCGCGGCGATCCATCGCGTGGTGCGCATCGAGGTCGATGCCAAGGCCTTCGCCAACGAAGGCAACGAGCTGCGGCCCGAATGGCAGCGCGAGCTCGGCAAGCTGGTGCCGGTGCTGGAGGCCGGCGTGTCGGTGGTCCATGTGTCGTATCGAGGCAGGCCCGGGGAGACGGGATGGGCGGACAGACGGCTGTCCTACCTGACCGATGCCTTGCGACGACTTTGGGCCGACGTTTCCAATCGTTATCCGCTGCAGATCGAAACCGAGTACGTCGAGGTCCGATAATGAAAACAATCCATCGACGTCGCACGGCCGTGCTGGTCGGGGCCCTGTTCGCGGGTACGCAGGGAAATCTGTGGGCGCAGGGCGCGCCGGGAGCCGGCGCGCCGGCCAACGCGTCCACCATGCCCACCACGCCTGCCGCCAACGCAACGAAGGGCGCGGTGCCGCCGCTGATGCGGGGCCTGTCGGAGACGGGCCGCCGCGATGACGACAGCCGGCTGTTCGAGCGCGCCATGCCCGCCTCGGCGGAGCGGCCGCTGCGGCTGGACGGCTTCACGCCATCGGAGATCGTGCAGATGCGTGCCGCCGGCGCGCAGCCGCCGCAGGGCGAGCCGCTGCTGCGCGAGCAGGTCTCCGATGCCGGCGGCGCGCTGTTCGATTCCGGCGAGGCCGAGTTGACGCCGGCCGCGCGGCAGGCGCTCGACGCCATCGTCGCAAAGTATCGCGGGCAGCCGGACGTGTCGATTCGCGTCACCGGCCATACCGACGACCAGCGCCTGTCGCGCCGCACCGCGGCGCGCTTCGGCGACAACCAGGGACTGTCGGAGGCGCGGGCGCTGGCGGTGGTGCGCCACCTCGCCGATGGCCTGAAGGTGCCCGTCGACCGCCTGGCGGTGCAGGGCCGCGGCGCGGCAGAGCCGGTCGCCGACAACGCCAGCGAGGCGGGTCGTGCGCAGAACCGGCGCGTGGTGGTCGAGATC